>DATGYF010000588.1:0-13133 GCA_035298145.1 Terriglobales bacterium
ATCCGCTGACCTTGAGATTTACTGGCCCAACGGCCTGGTAGAAAAGTTCCCGAGCGTTAGCGCAAACCAGTTGGTCGTAGCTAAAGAAGCCTCAGGACTGATTCCCAGCCCCGGCTGGATGAAGGTCGGATAGTTCGCCCAGTCCTCCGTTGCCCCCTAAACCCGCCTGTTTTGAGTCATTGACATCGATAACTGTACCGATTATCGTTCCCTTGCCATTTGCACCCTAGCTCCAGCCAGGGAGCGACGGTGCGGGCGGAAATTCTTGCAGCGGAATGAGGTCTGCGGCATGAAGGTTCGTAACGGGTCAGTGGTGAACGGGGTGGTGGTTGATCCTGCACTTGTGCCCGAAAGAACTCTTTATACCGGTGCCAGGATGCCTGCCATCGGCCTGGGAACGTTTGGCTCTGACCATGTCGGGGCAAGCGAGGTGGCGGCTGCTGTGGAGGGCGCCGCCGCCGTTGGATACCGTCATTTTGATTGCGCGTCTGTGTATGGCAATGAACCGCAGATTGGATATGCGCTTCAGCAGGTCTGGCGCACCTCGATTCGGCGCGAACAGGTGTGGATTACCTCCAAGCTGTGGAACGATAAGCACGGAGAAAATGACGTAATTCCTTCCTGCAAGCAGTCATTGGCGGATTTGAGATTGGACTACCTCGATCTCTACCTGGTGCACTGGCCCTTTCCCAATTTCCACCCGCCCGGTTGTGACGTGACTTCCCGCAGCGAAGATGCGAGGCCGTACCTGCACGCCAACTTCATGAAGACCTGGCACAAGATGGAAGAATTGGTTGACTTGGGGTTGGTGCGGCATATTGGGACTTCGAATATGACGATCCCCAAGCTCAAGCTGGTTCTGCACGACGCACGCATCAAGCCCGCAGTGAATGAGATGGAACTGCATCCCCACTTTCAGCAAACCGAGTTGTTCGAGTTCGTCCGCTCCAACGGCATGGTTCCTGTAGGTTACTGTCCGATAGGTTCGCCAGGGCGGCCGGAGCGGGACCGTACTGCTGAAGACACCGTCCCTACTCAGGATCCCGTGATTGTCAAGATTGCAAATCGCCTCGGCGTGCATCCGGCAGTAGTCTGCATCAAGTGGGCCATCCAAAGCGGACAGGTGCCAATCCCGTTTTCTGCCAATCACAACCACTACCTCAGCAATCTGGAAGCCGCGGTCAGCGGTTCGTTGACGCCAGATGACATGCGTGCAATCAGCACCATTGATCGCAATTGCCGGCTGATCAAAGGCCAGGTCTTTCTCTGGAAAGATGGGCAGTCCTGGGAAGACCTCTGGGACGTCAAAGGAGAAATTACTCCCCCGTGACCCCTCCAGCCGGCCAATCTGCGTGAGCCACTCATATGCTAACTAGCCAGGAGAGTATGCGGGCCGCATATCTGCCCGGCAACGATAAAGTTGAGTTGCGGACACTGCCGGTTCCGCGTCCCGCGCATGGCGAAGTGCTCCTCCGCGTGAAAGCATCGACCATCTGCGGTTCTGATATCCGCTGCATCTATCACGAGCACCTTGGCAAGGGCCCGGAGGGCTATCAAGGCGTAATCGCGGGACATGAGCCGTGCGGGCGGATCGTGGAAGTCGGCCCGGGCTGCCGCCGGTTTGCCGTCGGCGACCGCGTCATCGTGTACCACATTTCCGGTTGCGGTGTGTGCAACGATTGCCGCCGCGGCTACATGATTTCCTGCACCAGCGAGAAGTACCGGCGCGCTTACGGCTGGCAGCGCGACGGCGGCATGGCCGATTTCATGATCGCGGAAGAGAAGGATCTCATTGCTCTTCCTGATGAGCTTTCCTATGCCGATGGCGCACAGGTCGCCTGTGGCTTTGGAACGGTCTATGAAGCCATCGAGAAAGTCGGGGTCAGCGGCAACCACGCGGTGCTCATCACTGGGCTCGGACCCGTAGGACTGGCCGCGGCGGCATTGTGCCGTAAGCTTGGCGCCCAGCAGATCATCGGTATCGATGTCGTCGCCGAGCGATTGGAACTGGCGCAATCCCTCGGGCTGTGTGACTCAGTCCTTACATCCGGTCCCGACAACGTCGCTGCGGTAAGAGACTTGACGCACAATTACGGAGTCGAGCGCGCCTTAGATTGCTCGGCAAACGCCGCCGCCCGAGTCATCGCCATTCGGGCCACGCGCAAGTGGGGAAGAATTGCTTTTGTCGGCGAAGGCGGCACAGTCGAGTTCAATCCCTCTCCGGACATCATTCACGATCAAAAGACCATTTATGGTTCATGGGTGACCTCGACCTGGCTCATGGATGAACTGGTCGAGCGTCTGGTGCGGTGGAATCTTCATCCCGCAGACATCATTACGCACCGCTTTGGCCTGGAGAAAGCTGCCGACGCCTATGCCCTGATGGCTTCGGGGAAGTGCGGCAAAGTGGCGGTCTGTTCCGACGAGGAGCTGATCTCGAAATGAGCGCAAAATGGGAAGACGCCCTCAAAGACCGGCTGTCTCTCTACGGCCATCGTAATTGGATCGTCATCGCCGATTCGGCGTATCCAGCCCAGTCGAGCGGTGGCGTGGAAACCATCGTCTCCGATGGAGAACAGACGGCTGTGCTCGCCACGACGTTTGCGCTTCTGAGCGAATCCCAGCACATCAAGCCAACCATTTACACCGACCAGGAATTGGATTTCGTTTCGGAGGCCGACGCCCGCGGTGTTACTGCTTACCGGAGGCAGCTCGAACAGCTTTTGAAAGGACAGAACGTGCGCGTCCTGCCCCACGAGAAGATTATTTCCAGGCTGGACCGCGTCGGCCAGATGTTCTGTGTGCTGCTGATCAAGACCACCATGTGCATTCCCTATACTTCGGTATTTTTTGAACTGGAATGTGGCTACTGGAATGCTGAGGCAGAGAAACGCCTTCGGGCCTCTATGAAGAGCAGCAATGGAAAACGGAACACTACAAAGCGTAAGAAGCGGCCTTAACTGTGTATTCCTGAAAGTCGTGTTCAACCATGAAAGCACTCCTGCTGCAGAAGCCTGGACAGGCATCGATCGGGAGCGAGAATCCGTCAAGCTTTAAAAAGATTCTGGTGTCCCTGGATCAAGGTCAACTATGAGCACCTACAGAAGCGAATCTACCAACCCGGTCCGTTCCAATGAGCGCGGCGGCGGTTTGTTTCGCTCTACCGATGGCCGCGACCTGCTGACTCCCTTTGTCCTGATCACAGCGTTGTTCCTTTTATGGGGCTTCTGCAACGGGATGATTGACATTCTCAACAAGCACTTCCAGGACACGCTGCGGATAAATAAGGAACAATCCGGTCTGGTGCAGGCAGCCAACTATCTCGCCTACTTCCTGATGGCCATTCCTGCCGGATTGCTCGCCAAAAGATTCGGCTACAAAGGCGGGATCCTTGTAGGGCTGTCGTTGATCGGCGCAGGCGCCTTCTGGTTTATTCCTGCCGTCAACATCGGCGCGTACTGGGCATTCCTGCTGGGCCTGTTCGTGATTGCTGCGGGCATGACTTGCCTGGAAACGATCGCCAATCCTTACGCCACGGTTTTGGGGCCACCGGAAAGCGGGCCTACGCGCATCAACATCGCCCAAACAACCAACGGCTTGGGTTGGATTCTTGGGCCGATCGTAGGTGGGTATTTTGTTTTTTCTGGCGCTGACGGAGCCAATGCCAATGCCGGTCTTACCACGCCTTACATCGGGATTGGGATATTTGTAGCGTTACTGCTTGTCATTTTTGCTGTCTCGAACATCCCAGACCTGCACGCCGAAGATGAAAGTCGTGCAGCGGCCGCTGGAAAAATACGGATCAAGCCCACGGGCGGGCAACAGGCTGGGACCGCCATCGTTTTGGCGGCGGTCTGCGGGCTGCTGTATTTCTTTATTGCTCCGATTCTGGGACTGGTGTGGACCCTGCTGCACATGAACCAGGCATGGTTGCAGCCGGTGAAATACGGATTGCTGATCGTCGCCTACGTAGCCGCTTTCATAACGGTCTCCAGGAATTGGGACCTGTTCCGGCGCAAGCACTTCACCCTGGGGGTGGCCACGCAGTTTCTGTATGTGGCGGCGCAAACCGGTATCTTCAGCTTCTTCGTGAACTATGTTCTGGAGAATGATCCGGGGGTGACCCGCTTGCAGGCCTCGCGGTGGTTGGGTGCCATCGGGTTCGTTTTGTTCATGGTCGGGCGTGTGTGCGGCAGCGCGGTCATCAGCCAGTTCAAGCCGGAGCGCGTGCTTGCGGCCTATTCGGTCATGAATGTGGTGCTGGTTGCGATTGCCATCGGCGGTGGCAAAACTGGAATGTATGCGATGTTCGCTTCGTTCTTCTTTATGTCCATCGGGTTCCCGACCATCTTTGCCCTCGGCATCAGCGGACTGGGCGAACACACCAAGTTCGGTTCGTCGCTGATTGTGATGTCCATCGTCGGCGGCGCCATTAGCCCGCCCTTCATGGGCCGCATCGCCGACCAGCATTCCATGCGCACGGGCTTCGTAGTGCCGTTGATATGTTTTGTGTTTGTAGCTCTCTACGGACTGGTCTGGGCCAGACTCAGCCGGCAAGATACCGTACCTGTGGTTGAGGGTTAACGCCTTTCGACCCGTCACGCAGGATGGGGACGGTAATTTCTGGATAAAGGAAAGAACGCCATGTCACGCCATCGTTCATTGCTGACACACTTCATTCTCAGATTCTCTATTGCGGTGACCGTGTTTGCACTTTCCGGCCTGTACGCGCAGAACGGCGCCGCCCCGACCGCATCGCAGGACCCGGCGGTCATCGATCAGGTATGGCAGAAGGCGAGCGGCAAATATGATTCCCAGCGCGCCACCCTGCTGAAAGATGTGGACAGCGTCATTGCCCAGGGACCCTTCCGGGCGGACTGGGAATCGCTGCAGAAGTATGAGACGCCGGAATGGTACAAGGATGCGAAGTTCGGGATTTTCATTCACTGGGGACTCTATTCCGTTCCCGCTTTCGGCAACGAATGGTATCCGCGAAACATGTACACGGAGGGGTCTCGAGAATACAAGCACCACCTTGCGACCTACGGACCTCAGGACAAGTTTGGCTACAAAGACTTCATTCCCATGTTCAAAGCGGAGCACTTCGATCCCGTCGCATGGGCGGAGCTATTCAAGAAGTCGGGAGCTGAATACGTGGTACCCGTGGCCGAGCACCACGATGGCTTTGCCATGTATGACAGCGGTCTAAGCGACTGGACGGTAGTCAAAATGGGACCGCATCGCGACACCACCGGAGACCTGGCAAAAGCGGTTCGGGCGGCAGGTCTGCATTTCGGGTTGTCCTCGCATCGCGTAGAACACAATTTCTTCCTCGGCGTGGGCCGCGCCATCCCTTCCGATGTGAATGATCCGCAACACGCTGCGTTCTATGGCCCGGCCCATAACTGGCTGGTGCCCTGGCTCGATCCCATCGCTAACGATTTCACCTATGTTTCTTCCGCCTGGACCGACGATTGGCTGGCGCGCAGCGCGGAACTGGTGGAAAAATATCATCCGGATGTCGTGTTCTTCGACTGGTGGATCGGGCAAGCTTCGATCCGCCCCAACCTCACCCGTTTTGCCGCCTTCTACTACAACCGTTCCCTGAAGTACGGCAACCATGTCGGCGTAATCACTTACAAGGACTACGCCATGCAGGCGCACTCCGCTGTGCTCGACGTGGAGCGCGGGCAACTGGGCGACATTCGTCCTCTTTACTGGCAGACCGATACTTCCGTGAGCAACAAGTCCTGGGGCTACATCAAAGATGACACCTTCAAGTCACCGGAATTTATCGTCCATCAACTCGTCGATATCGTCAGCAAGAACGGCAACCTGCTTATGAACATCGGTCCGCGCTCGGATGGAACCATTCCCGACGAGGTGCAGCAGGTGCTCCTTGAAGTCGGCGGCTGGCTGAAAGTCAACGGAGAAGCCATCTATGGCACTCGTCCTTGGCGGACCTATGGGGAAGGCCCAACGAAAGTGTCGACGGGGTCGTTTCACGACGCCGACACGCGGCCCTTCACCGCTCAGGATTTCCGCTTTACGACAAAAGGCAGTGTTCTTTATGTGATCGGACTGGGCTGGCCTGGGAATGGAGAAGCGGTGATCCACTCACTCGCGAAAACGGCTGGGGATGAAGCTGTACAGAGCCTGGCCTTGTTGGGTAGCGATGCGGCATTGCATTTCGAGCAGCGTCCGGACGGCCTGCATGTCCAGCTGCCGGCAGGGCCTCCGCCTAAATATGCCTACGTACTGCGCGTGAAATTCGGCGGAAGCGGAGCCTAGAAGAACTGGTGGTTGCAGGCGTGTAGCGGAGGAATCGGAGGCTACCAGAAATGCACCGCAACCACCTCCGGTAGACTCGGAATGCCATTGACGACGTCGGTGTGGAGCACTACCTGCAGATTCTTCTTGTTCCAATCCTTGGGCGAATTCTTTACAAAATCTTCGATCAGCTGCGGATTGGTGGCGAATTCGCCGGCTGCCCGGGTACCCTCATGATTGAGTCCCGCAATGATCACCAGAGTACCTCCGGTTTTCGACTCCAGAATGCGCGAAACAATCGCATAGTCTCGCGCGACGTTCCCCCGAGAGCCTTTGGGCCACCAGGAACGTGAGCGGTCAACCCGGTCCTGAATGTGCATTTGAGGACTGTCGCCAGACTCGAAAACGAATCGCAGATTGTCTGTCATGTTAAGGGTCCAGCTGTTGTTGAAGGCTCCGATCAGGATGGCGGAACTTTGCCGCAAATCGCCGAACGAGAGATCATTGCCAAAACGAAGGTCAAATGGGTGTTGGTGCGAGGTGAGCAGGGATGAAATCTGGGCCGTTGCCCAGGCGTCGCCAAGGGTCAAATAGGTGTCCTTCAGGGGTAAGAAGTCCGCACCGGCAAAGTTTTTCAAATCCTCGGGTGGAACCAGCCTCTCGAGGTTTGCGCTCGCATCCTGCTGGGAAGAGTGAGTCTTTTTATATTTGTCTAAAGCCTGTCGGGACAGCAGATACACGGAATTGCTGCCGGTGCAAACTAGTACTGGTCTTGGGTTTTCCAGAACCGGACCCCAAAAAAGATCTAACGAATTCGTGGGGCGGGGTTTGGTCTGAACCAGCGCATATTTTGCCTGAACCAGGGTATAGACGAGCACGACCGCCAAACCGCTGGCGAGAGCCGCTAACAGCCACAATCGTTTTCTGGCAATGCGGCGGTCGCTTGAGGCCGATGAGTCGATCACGCTCAGCCCGGCGCCTTCTGCCGGGGAAGGCATCATCAGGCTACCGGGAGCTGGAACTTGAGCTGTAGCAGGCTCTGAGCGATGGAAGTGGGCCTTGTAGGATCCAGTCGGAATGTCGATCGTCCAATCACCGGGCTCGCTTTTTCGAGACTGATAGTACTGGGCCAGGCGTTTTCTGACATCGGCAGCCCGAAGGCGCACCACCGGGTCCGCAGCCGTATCGTAGTCCGCGGCCCGTCCGAATACTTCCATCCCGATGATGCGTTCGCGAAGCGATTCTTCCGACCCGGCAAGGCTATGCTCAACCACGAAGCGAAACATATCTTGGCATTGCCGGCTGGTTCGAAACGGGGCGCTGCGAAGGATGTCGTCTACCAGTTGCTGAATCTGAGAGCGAGCCGCCGCCGGCTCTGAGTCAAGAAGCGAGTTTTGGTGTGTAGCCATCGGCGGCCGGTGAAGGCATTTGAGTTTCGGGCGGGAAAACCGACGGTATTTTACCTCTGATCCTGGCCCATGAGCGGCTTTTTATCCCTGTCGGCAATCCGTTGTCAACCGAGGATTTACAGGGACCACAGCCGGTAAGCTACGGTAGCCAGCCTAGACACGTGAAGCGATAAGGCATATCCGTTCGTACCTGCGCTCCTGCGTTGGGATCGCGAAATGCCATGTAACCAGCTTGGAGTGCTGTACGCGGCACCTTCCGGGCGGTGCGCGTGTCACCGACACTTCGATGTCGTTATCGATAGTTGCTCGCGAAGGAAGCGCATTCCAAAAGAAATGCTTGACAATGCCTAGTAAATTGGTCGTAGAATCCACGACATTCGGTACAGTTACCGATACCGTAATTTAAGAGGGATGGGGGTCCCCGTCGATGCCCAAGCTTCCGAGAGTCTATTTTCTGTTATTGGCGATGGTCTGCTTTTCCGTCGACATAACCGTTCCCTTCGCTCATGGCCAGACGCTGGCTTCATCGGCCGCATTATCGGGTTCCGTCTCCGATCAATCGGGGGCGCGTATCCCGAATGCCACTGTCACTCTGACCAACCCGGAAAAGGGCATTACACGTGCGTTCAAGACGAACGACGAAGGCAATTTCTCCTTCGCTCTTCTGCCAGCCGGTACATACACGCTGACCGTGGAGGCGGCAGGTTTCAAAACCTTCAAGGTGCAAGCTATCACGCTGGAGGTCGGCCAATCTGCCAGTCAGGCCGTCACTCTGACGGTAGGGACGTCTGAACAAATCGAAGTGACGGACACGGCGCCGTTGTTGCAGGTGGACAATGCCAACGTCGGCGCTGAAATTTCCACCAAGCAGGTGACGGAGTTGCCGCTCAATCTCCGTAACGTGTTCAATTTCGTCCAACTGAACTCGTCGGTCAACAACAATTCACAGCAGCAAATCCTTCAATCGGGCGGCGAACAGGGTACGGCGGACCAGGACGTTTCCTTCTTCAACTTCGGCGGCGGCTTCTTTGGAACGACGGCATTCCTGCTGGATGGCGCCTGGGATTCCATCGGCAGTTGGGGCGGCGTCATCTACGTTCCGTCTCCCGACAATGTTCAGGAATTCAAGGTGCAACAGAACTCGTTTACCGCTCAATATGGTTGGAGCACCGGGAACGTCATCAACGTCGTCACAAAATCTGGTGGCAACAGCCTGCACGGAGTTGCGTACGACTACCTCCGCAATGGCAAGCTCGACGCCAACTCCTATTCCAACAATGTTAACGGTCAGCCGAAACCGAACTCGCACCGCAATCAATTTGGGGTCGCGATTGGTGGCCCTGTCTACATCCCTGGTCTCTACAAGCAGCGTGACAAGACCTTCTTCTTTTTCAACTATGAGGGCCACCGGCAGAACGACCCTCTGAACGCCCCGCTAGACAGCGTACCGACATCGGCTTTTCGAACTGGCGACTTCTCCGCGCTGTTGGGTGGCAACGTTGGAGCGGATGCTCTGTGCCGGCCGGTTGTGGCAGGGCAGATTTATGATCCGTACACTACGCGCCAGGTCAATGCCACCTGCGCTGTACCTAACGCTGACCCGACAAAAGCGATCGCGGTGGGGCAACTTGTATGGATTCGCGATCCCATAGCTGGAAACAATCTTGCGAATGCGGTCAGCGGGATTGATCCCGTCGGGCAGGCGCTGGTCAACTTTTACCCGCAGCCAATCAACGACCAACTTTCGGGGAACTGGACTGCCGCAGGCCTGGGCGGTAACAACTCCGACGAATACAGCGCCCGCATTGACCACAACTTCAGCGACAGTACGCGACTGTACGGGCGGTACTCGTATAAGCGGGAATTCAAAGATGTTTCGCCGGCATATTTCGGCTCCGACAATCCCGCCGGACCGGGACAAAGAAACCCCAATAACCGCTACAACATCGGCATTGGCGTCAGCCATGTCTTCTCTCCGACCTTCACCATGAGCGCCAACTTCGGGCTCATGCATTGGGTTGAAGGCAATGATGTGCAGAGTAATGGCTTTCAGGTTTCGACTCTCGGTCTTCCTGCTTTCATCGATCCGATTTCGCCCGAATACCCGGTAATTGCTCCCTCCGGCTATCGCGGTCAGGGGCCCCAACAGGGGGCCGGACAAGGCGCATTTCCACGGGCCGCTACCAGTGGGTCTCTGGACTTTGTCAAGGTTCTTGGGAAGCACCAGTTGACATTTGGATACATGGCGGTGGCCCAGGATGAGAACGGCGGCCGCTTCCACACGACAAACTTCAATTTTGATCGCACGTACACCGGTGGTCCGGATCCGTTGAACCTCACTCCTAACACTGGCGACGCCATCGCTGCCATGTTGCTGGGAACGCCATCGACCGGCGGCACCGGAATTGCGGTTTCACAGGTCTCCCGCGCCTGGCTCCATGGAACGTATTTGCAGGACGACTGGAAGGTCACTCCAAAGCTCACTCTGAACCTTGGAATTCGATGGGAGATCGAGCGCCCGGTGACCGACCGTTTCGACCGGCTCTCGACATTTAACTACAGTGCGATCAACCCGATCAGCGCAATCGTGGGCCAGAATTATACAGGGCAGGTCGAGTTTGCGAATTCTGGCCAGCGGGGCCAGTATGATTCAAATTACAAACACTTCGCACCGCGAATCGGATTTGCTTACCAGGTGATGCCGAAACTGGTAATGCGGGGAGGGTATGGGATCTTCTTCCCTCGCCAGTACCCGGGAGTACCGGTGATACAAGGGTATACTTCCGAAACGCCTTATGTTGCCACGACTGATGGCGTGAGTCCGTGCCCAGGCTGCATGTTGCAGAATGCGTTTCCAGGCGGACTTGTGCCAGTGGTCGGAAATTCGTCCGGCGGACTGACCAACGTCGGTTTCGACACCAGCGCGGTCGCGCCTAATCGCAAGACTTACTATGACCAGCAATGGATGTATGGGTTCCAGTATGCGCCTACGGCGAACGATGTGATCGACCTTACATACGTGGGGAATCACAGCGTCCACGTACTGGCTAGCGGCCTGAATCTCAATCAATTGGACCCAAAATACTTCTCCATGGGGGCGGCACTGCTCAACCAGGTTCCCAACCCGTTCTCCGGAATCATCACTTCCAGCGGTTGCGGCCTCGACGGGGCCACAGTTTCGCAGGGCCAGTTGCTCAGGCCCCACCCGGAGTTCTGCAATATCAATGAGAACCAGTCGCCCTCCGGCGATGGCCGGTACAACGCGCTGGATGTGAATTACACCCATCGAGTATCCCAGGGGTTGACCTTATTGGCGTCCTACACGTTCTCGAAATTTCTCGACAACGTGGGCGGTCCCAACGCCTGGGCCAATGCCTCCGCCAACTTCGGGGAAAATATCCGGAACGTATACAACCTGGCGGCTGAAAAATCGGTTGACGCTAACGACGTCACGCATAGTTTTGTGCTCAGTTATGTGTACGAACTTCCGGTTGGAAAAGGGAGGAAGTATGGCGCGGGCATGAACAGCGTGGTGAATGCCATTGTCGGCGACTGGCAAACCTCCGGGGTCGCGACGTTTAAGGGTGGATTCCCGCTGCGGATCAACGTCGACAACCAGAATCCATTCGGTGTGGGCCAGAATGCGAATGTTGTTGGCGACTACCATGTGTCCAACCAGACCGTCAATCAGTGGTTTAATACTGCCGCATTCGTGGCGCCCAGCCAGTTCGAACTCGGAAACGCCCCACGGTATTTCTCTGATCTTCGCTCTCCGGGTTTCAACAACTGGGACCTGAGTATTCAGAAATACTTCCCCGTCCACGAACAGGTGCGTTTCCAGTTCCGTCTGGATATGTTCAACGCATTTAACCATGTAAATTTTTACAAGCCGGACACCAATTTGAGCAGCGGTACGTTCGGGCGCCTGACGGGCGCCTTTAGTCCGCGGCTGATGCAGGCAGCCCTCAAGCTTTACTGGTGATACGTGGGGCGAACAATCAGGGTTGTTACGGTAATCTGCTGCTGGCTGGTGTCTGTATTACCGGGGGTTGCATCCCCGCAACAGTCCGATCCGTTTGAAGCACTCCTGGCCTCGGCACAAGAAGCCCAGGCCAGGAGTGATTTTTTGTCCGCCGCCAAGTTTTACCAGCAAGCCGTAAATCTTCACCCAGAAATGCCCGAACTACAGGCCAACCTTGGTTTGATGTACTACCAGTTGGGGAAAGATAAGGAGGCGATCGAGGCCTTTCATCATGCAGCCCGCCTGAAGCCGGGTATGCTGGTCCCCCATCTGTTTCTTGGACTTGAATACGTAAAGCTGAAACGTTTCAGCGAGGCGATTCCACACTTCAAGCAGGCCGCACTCGTCAAACCGAGCGATGTTCAAGTTCAGTTCGGCCTGGGACAGGCTTATACGGGAATGGGAAAGACCCGCCTGGCCAGCGCCGCATATGCCCGGGCCTCTGAACTGGAACCGGAAAATGCAGACGCCTGGTATCACCTGGGCGTGAGCTACCTGGAGCAGGTCGAAGCCGATGCCCGTGTCCTGCTGAGCCGCCACCGGGACTCAGCCTATGTGGAAATGCTGACCGCGGAAACTTTCGCGGAGCAGCGGGCTTTCATTCAAGCCGAAGAAGCCTATAAAAAGGTGCTGGCCTTTCCCCGGATTCCTGACGGCGCGCATGCCGGTTACGGTTTTGTCCTGCTCTACCGGCATAGCCTGGAGGGAGCGGAGCGGGAACTGAGTGCGGAGATGGGGGCGAATCCCGGCTCTCTAATAGCGAAGTTGGGCATGGCGCGGCTGCATCTGGAACAGGGTGCAGGCGAGAAGGCAGCCAGGGAAATCGGAGAAATATGGAAAACCGATCCTGGTTTTGCGCGGAGCAATGCCTGGTGGTTCAGCGCGGGCCTGGCAGGTCCCCAGCGCGGCGAGCTGCTGGGCGCCTTGCGCAAGCTGCAGGCATCGGGCGATATTCCGCCTGAAGCTGAAACTCTGTTTGTTGATTCATCCCGGGAAAATCTGTTGACTGACGCGGCGAGCCCGGGCACCGGCCGCCCGGCCCGAAGGGGCAAAGGCCCTGCCGGCGATGCAGCAAACCTCTACGCGAGCGGCAGCTACGGGCGATGTCGGGACGAGCTGGCCTCTCGCCCGCAGCCACTCGCAGTAAAGGACCTTCGGTTGATGGCTTCGTGCGCTTATCTCAGTGGCGATTATTTGAGTGTGCTGAAGGCGTCGGAAAGACTGGCCCAGAGTCCCTCGGCAGAAGTGGAGGGACTCTATTGGGAAACAAAGTCAGCCGGGAATCTGGCCACACAATCTCTTGCGCGCGCCAGCGCGGCTGACCCCAACTCGCCTAAATTACATGTGCTCCTGGGGGACATCTATCGTCAGCAAAAGAATGTTCCGGAGGCTGAAAAAGAATATCGCCAGGCTTTAGCGCTGCGTCCGGAGGA
>DATGYF010000589.1:0-2342 GCA_035298145.1 Terriglobales bacterium
GCTCTTCGACTTCTGGATGGCGAAACCAGAAAGCCTGCCGCAGAGCTATCAGGAGAAAGCGGGGCAGGAGTCCCTGCCGCGTGTGATTTGCGACTACATCGCAGGCATGACTGACAATTTTATTTACGAGCAGCACGAGAAGTATTGCGGAACCACGTAGGCACTGCCACCGCGTAGGCCCGGACGTCTCGTCCGGGGTGGGCGAGCGAAACTCGCCGAGATTTTCCGTTGTTCGTGCGATCAAAAACCAGCCGGGCTTTGCCCGGCCGGGCGGGTGAGACACGCGCCCCTACGTGTTTTACGGCGGGCTCCAGGTCACGCGATACACAACCCCTGCGGAATCGTCGCTGACGTACAACGCGCCATCCGGGCCGGTCACCAATCCTACCGGCCGCCCCATCCACTTGCCCTTCTTGGTTTCGCCGGGCCGGATCCATCCGCTGATGAAATCTTCCGGAGGGCCCTGCGGTTCGCCTTTGTCATTGAACTTGATGCGGACCACTTTGTACCCGGTGGGCACGCTGCGGTTCCAGGACCCGTGAAACGTTACGAACAGGCTTCCGCGATAATCCGGCGGAAACATTTCGCCCTGGTAAAACAGCAGACTCAGCGGGGCCGAATGCGCCTGCATCTCGATGGCGGGAGCAATGGTCTTCGAGCAGTCATAGTCATCGCTCTGGGAGCGGTCTGGAACGCGGTTGCCGTAGCAGTAAGGCCAGCCGGCGTTGCCGCCGCGCGCGCCCAGATCGTTGACCTCTTCAGGCGGCAGGTCATCACCCAGCCAGTCGCGGCCGTTGTCCGTGGCCCAGACAGTTCCGGTCTTCGGATTGACGGTCAAGCCGACAGCATTCCTCAAGCCGGAGGCAAATGTGTGCTCACCGGTTCCGTCTTCGTTGTACTGTGTCACGGCGGCGCGACGCTTGTCGTTTTCCACGCAGACATTGCAGCTTGACCCGACCGCGACGTACATCTTGCCGTTGGCAAAAAGAATGGTTCGAGTCGAGTGCCCGCCGCCGCTGCCGGGAAGGTCCGCGATTTTTTGGCCCGTGCCAACCCGCAGTTGTGCTTCATCCCAATCGTAGCGCCGGACGGCATTGATCTCGGCGATGTAGAGTTTTCCCTTGTGAAACGCGATGCCATGCGGCGCGTCCAAGCCCGACAGCACGGGGACCGCCGGTCCCGCGTGCCCGGTGTGCTTCGCATCAGGGAAAGCCAGTACCGTGCCGTCACTGGTGTCGGTCACCAGCAGCATGCCGCCCGGACTGAAGGCCATCTCCCGCGCATTCGGCGCGGCGGCGAAAACGGAAATATGAAATCCAGGCGGTAGCTTCAGACGGGTTAAGTCGAGTTTTTCCGAATGGTGGCAGGAGAGCCACAGCAAAGGAAACAGGACACAGATAGTGGCGCGCGTGAAAACCGCCAATCTTCGAACCACACGCGAGTAAACTACGGGGCTAGTGTGCATGGGGAACAACGCAGGAGTTACTTGATTACCGCAATTTTTTGCAGCCATGGACACACGAAGTTTTTATATCAGATTTCGCCAAAATTACCCGGCATTGCGCTTTTTCGCTCCCGCCCGCCCACTGGCGGCGTTACAATGTGTTGTGAGCTAACGACTTAGGTTTAGCGGGGTTTGGCATTCCACCTGTTATACACAGAGCAGGCGTCAGGCGATTTCAGGACGCCGATATTTTTTGCATTTTTGCTGGAGTGGAGCCCAAGGCTCCCCCACCTGGAGGACGTAGAATGAAGAATCGTATGTTTGTAGCGCTGCTTCTGGCCGGTGTGCTGGCGCTTCCCGCTCTGGCGCAGCAGGCCGCTCCTACTACCACGCAGGACCAACCCGCGGCCGCCGCTTCCGGCGCAAGCGGCAAGCCCGCTTTGCAGCCTGACACGCATGAAGGCTTCTGGGGCAAGATCAATCCCTTTGCCCGCAAGAAATATGTGCAGCGCCAGACCGCTCCGATTCGCGACCGCGTCAATGAACTCGATGAGCTCACGTCCTCGAACACCAAGATGATCAAGGACACCGATGCGCGCGCCCAGGATGGTATCCGCCTGGCCTCGACCAAGGCCACCGAAGCCGACCAGCACGCGATTGACGCCGGCAACAAGGCCCAGATGGCGCAGCAGACCGCGACCCAGGCCAATGCCCGCCTCACCACGGTGGAACAGGTAGTAGGCAACATCGATCAGTACAAGGCTTCCACGCAGACCGAGATTCGCTTCCGTCCCGGCCAGAGCGTGCTGAGCAAGAACGCCAAGACTGCTCTCGACGATATGGCGACGCCGTTGAAAGACCAGCGCGGCTACATCATCGAAGTGCAGGGCTTCTCCTC
>DATGYF010000590.1:0-14541 GCA_035298145.1 Terriglobales bacterium
CCCAGCGCAGAAAGAAGCGGTCAGCCCAATTGAGTTCGCGGCGGCCCATCAGGATCCAGCGGCCGTACTTCTCCACCAGCGGCCGGCCGCCGTAGTAGCCGATTTCGTAAGCCACCAGCGACCCCAGATTGCAGCCGACAGCTCCCGCGGTCGCCACCCACAGTAGTTTCATCGAACCTTCGTAAACCAGATAGCCCGCGAAGGGCATGATCAGCTCGGAAGGCAGCGGGATGCAAGCTGACTCGATGGCCATGAGCAGCGCAATCCCGCTGTAGCCCGTGGCTGCCACGACAGACTTGATGAACACAAACAGGATGGCAAGGATTTTTTCGGTCATGCCGGGAACATGATAAACGGGAATGCTGGTTTGGAATTGGGTTAGTGCCTGTCCTGAGCCAAATCGAGGGGACCCTCCCCAACCGCCCCACGGACGGCAAGGCTCAGAATGCGCCTTCCTGGGTAAAGGTGTATCCGGGAAGCGAAGCGCCGCTGGCGTTCTTGTTCACTTTTACCCGGACCGTGGCCACATCAGGCGCCGACAAGCCCGCCGGGCGCAACACCGCGTACTGGGTGAACACTTCGCTGTACATCTTGGTGACAAGGTAGTCCTTGCCATCGCTGTCGTTCCGCCACACCTGGCCGAGCTGGATGGATTTCACCGCCACGTCAAAACTCCTGCATCGCTGGAATCTCTTTCAGGGTACCGGGACAGGCCCAGCCCGTCAATTAGGCCGGTGGTTCCGCGGCATTACGAAAGGCTAGGCAAAGAAACGTGTGGGAGGCAAAGAACGTGTGGGAACGGGCACTCCTGCCCGTCCGGGCCGTCCGCAGGACGGCTCGTCAGCAACACCACAGTTCAGTCTTTGCTAAGATTGTGCCTCGCTCTGGAGGAGTTCTCATGCCCCGCGGCATCACCCCGCGCCAACCGGCACGAACTGGACGCCACGAAGGTGCTCGCAAGGCTGCTCCCCGGGAGAAGCCAGGCGTCCTTCGGATGCCCCGGACGGGCGGGAGTGCCCGTCCCCACACGTTCCCTGCTGCCCCGAAGAAATCAGCCAGCAAGAATAGCTACATGCCGACCGCACCGGGCCGGGTCCAGGAAATTCTTCACCGGCTCAACACTCTCTATCCCGACGTGACCTGCGCCCTGCACCACCACAACGCGTGGGAACTGCTGGTGGCGACCATTCTCTCCGCTCAATCCACCGATGTTCGGGTTAACATGGTCACGCCAGAGCTCTTCAGAAAGTATCCCACGGTCGAAGATTTTGCGGCCCTCACGCCCGAACAACTCCAGCCCGACGTACGCTCCACGGGCTTTTTCCGGAACAAATCGAAGTCGGTTGTCGGAGCCGCGAAAAAGATCGTGAGAGATTTCGGCGGGCAGGTGCCCGATCAGATGGATGAGCTTCTCTCGCTGCCCGGTGTAGCCCGCAAGACCGCCAACGTCGTCCTCGGCTCATGGTTCAAGAAGAACGAGGGCGTGGTCGTGGATACACACGTCCACCGTATCAGCCGCCGCCTCGAACTCACGCGCAATAACGACCCGAAAAAGATCGAGCAGGACCTGATGCGGATCATCCCGCGCGAAAAGTGGACACTGTTCTCTCACCAGATCATCTGGCACGGCCGGAGATTATGCATCGCCCGCCGTCCCAAGTGCGCCGATTGCCCCCTCGAAAACATCTGCCACGCTGCCGACAAGATCTGGAGCACGGTCGAGATCCACAAGAACGCGAAGTAGAGAAATTGTCGAATTTTAGGATTTTCGGAATGTCGAATTGAAAGGCCAGGCGTTCCAGCGTTCTCAATTCGACAATTCGAAAATCCTGCAATCCTAAAATTCCGCAATTACTTTCCTCTGCTACACTTTTTCCATCACCGTATGCGTACTCTCATCCTGTTTGCCGTTTTCATTTCTATGAGCACTCTTGCCCTGACTCAGAAGCTTCCGGCCCCCCAGGCGATCACCGATCCCAAGCTGATCACCAGCAAGCCCAACGCGAACGTGGAACAGAATCAGCAGAGCCTTTCCATCGAACGCCTGTTCATGACGCGCTCGGTCGGGGCATCCGCCTGGTCACCGGATGGCAAGAGCGTCGCCTTCGTCTCGAACATCAGCGGCCGCAACAATATCTGGCTGGTGCCCGCCACGGGCGGCTGGCCGACACAGCTCACGGTCAGCGACCAGCGGCAGACTCAGCCGGCCTGGTCGCCCGACGGCAAATGGATCGCCTATATTTCCGACTACGACGGCGATGAGCAGTGGGACATTTTCTTCGTCTCGCCTAAAAGCGGACAGGTCATCAACATTACCAACACCCGCGAGATCGCCGAAGAGAGTCCAACCTGGTCGCCCAGCGGGCGCTATCTCGCTTACACGGTAAAGCCCAAAACATCGTCGGTGTTCGAAATCGACATCTTCGACACCCTGATGCGCGACACCAAGCATCTGACCAGCGGCACGCCCAAGGACAAGATGAATGTAAATCCCATCTGGTCGGCCGACAACAAGTGGATCGCCTACACCCAGCAGCAGGCCAAAGGGACAGCTTCCAATATCTTCATCGCCGAAGTCGCCACCGGTAAGAGCACGCTGCTCACGCCGCACCAGGGCGAACAGCTCTACACCGCAAACGAATTCTCCCCCGACGGCAAGCGTTTGCTGATCACCTCGAATGCCGGGAACGGTTATGACAACGTCGGACTGCTCGATATCGGCACCCAAAAAATCGACTGGCTCACCCAGGACAAATGGGAAATCGAAGGCGGCAATTTTTCTCCCGACGGCAAGTCCGTCACCTGGACCGCCAACGTGGACGGCAACACCGATATCTACCTTCACGATCTGGCTTCCGGAAAGACCGCTTCCCTGCCCCTGCCTAAAGGCGTAAACGGGTTGGCGGGCGCGGAATCGGCCTTCACTCGCGATGGCTCACACCTGCTGTACTCCCACAATGGCCCGACCTCACCCAAGGATGTCTGGGTCTATTCCGTGGCCGATGGCAAGTCGCAACAGATTACCCATTCCCTGGTGGCGGGCGTGCGCTCGGAAGACATGGTCGAACCCTTCCTGGTTCACTATCCCAGCCGCGACGGCAAATGGACCATATCCGCTTTCGTGTACGTGCCTTACAACATGGCGCGCAGCGGACAGAACGCGGCCGTGGTTTATGTCCATGGCGGTCCGACTTCGCAGACTGTGAATTCATTCAGCCGCATTGTTCAGCACCTGGTCAACCAGGGATACATGGTGATCGCGCCCAACTATCGCGGTTCCACCGGCTACGGCAAGGAATTTCAGCACGCCAACCTGTTCGACATGGGTGGAGGCGATCTGCAGGATGTACTCGCCGCCGCCGACTGGATCAAGCGGACCGGTTATCTCGATCCCAAGAAACTGGTGCTGATGGGCGGCAGCTACGGCGGTTACATGACCATGATGGGTGTAACCAAAGCTCCGGAGGTGTGGGCAGCGGGCGTTCCCATCGTGCCCTTCGTCAACTGGTTCACGGAAATCGCCAATGAAGATCCGGTGCTGCAGCAATCCGATCTCGCCACCATGGGCGACCTGGAGACCAACAAAGACCTCTTCCACGACCGCTCCCCGATTTTCTTCGTGGACCAGATCAAAGCGCCACTGCTGCTGCTGGCAGGCGGCAACGATCCGCGCTGTCCCAAGGAAGAGGCCCAGCAGGTGGTGGATGCGGTAAAGAAACGCGGAGGTGTGGCCGAGTACAAAGTGTACGAAAACGAAGGCCACGGCTTCGCCCGGGTGGAGAACCAGATTGATGCCTACCAGCGCGTGTCACAGTTCCTGAAAGCCCACGTCCCCCCGGCAAACTGCGGCTGCTCGCTCACCGAGTGATAAAACAAATGTGGGCGCGAGCGTCCTCGCTCGTGCATCCCGGAAAGTCGCCACAGGCCACGTGGGGACAGCCGCCCTCGGCTGTCCTGGTCGAGCAAAGCTCGACAGATTCTTAACGCGATAAACAAAGCGGAGCTTCGCTCCGCCGGACAGCCGAGGGCGGGTCCCCACGTGGCCTGTGCTGGCCTTGCACGAGCGGGACGCTCGCGCCGACATTTATTATTTCCTGGTGAACTTGGCGAAGAAATCCCCCGCATTCCAGTGCGGCCGCTCGGTCTGCTGCGCGATCTCATAACCGGCTGCCAAATCGACGCGGGTGCACTTGACCGTCGCGTTGAAGTCGAAGGGCTGATTCATGTCATCGCTGGGCTGATGGTAGCGCTGGGTCTCCCAGTCGAACTGCATTTTCTTGCCATCAAGATTCGGATTTACCGTCTGCAATCCTTCTCCGATGTACAGTGCCGGCACCCCTTGCAGGATGAAGGAATACTGATCGCTACGGATGAAATAGACTTCTTCCGGCGCCGGGTCCGGGCTCACGGTGAGTCCCATGTGCCTTGCGACGTCATCGGCCACCGCGCCCAGGCTGGAGTGCTCGCCTCCCAGCGGCACAATGTCTTTGAAGTCGTAGAGGAAGGAAACTTCGTCCATGTTGATGTCGGCCACGATCTGCTCCATCGGCACCGTGGGATCGTGCGCGTAGTAATCGGAACCCAGCAGGCCCTCTTCCTCTCCGGTGACGGCAATAAAAAGCAGCGAGCGCCGCGGAGCCGTCTTCATTTCGGAAAACGCACGCGCCATTTCCAGCAATGCCGCCGTGCCCGACGCATTGTCAGCCGCCCCGTTGTATATGCTGTCCCCTTTGATCGGATCCCCGATGCCGAGGTGGTCGAGATGCGCGGTGAAGACCACGTATTCATTCTTGAGCTTAGGATCGGAACCGGGCAGAATGGCCGCCACGTTTGGGCTCTCCAACTCCGAGTAGCGGCTGACCACGTGCATGGAGACGCTGGTCGCCAGCGGAAACGCCTGGGGCTGGCTGTTCTCTGCCGCCTGCAGGGTGTCTTTCCACGATTTCGGCGCGCCCTCGAACAGGGCCGCGGCTGTAGTGGAATTTATCCGGGCATAACCCTTGATTTTCGGTTGGACATCATTCGGGACGCCTTTGTCATCCAGCCAGCGCAACGCCGGCCCCTTTGAAAAGCGCACGTATTCTGAAAACGGAGTGCGCTGTTCCGGCTTGCCTGCCCAGATAGTAATAAAGCCGATGGCTCCATGCTCCGCAGCCATGCGCAGTTTCTGCTCCGAGGAGGAAAAATGGGCACCGGGAGCGGACGGAAGTTTCGACGGGGCGCCATAGAGCGCCGCCACGATTTTTCCCCGGACGTCGATTCCCGCGTAATCGTCGTAGCCGAACTCGGGCGCGCTCACGCCGAAACCGACGAACACGACCTGACTCTCAACCTTGGCGTCGCTGGAAAGCGGATCGCCTCCCATCACGTAATCCTTGTCGAGAACCAGAGTCCGGACCGAGCCGTTGTGTTTGAGGGTGACCAGACTCTTGTCTTTGAGGAGTTCAATCTTGCGGAAGCGAACTCTTTGGAAATAGGTCTCGCTCACTCCCCCCGGGTTCAAACCCATTTCCTCGAATTGCGCCCGTACATAATTGGCGGCCAGCTGATAGCCGCGCGTTCCGGTGCCGCGGCCTTCCAGCAGGTCGTCGGCCAGAAAAGTCATATGCGCCCGCAGACCCTCGGCAGTTATGCGCTGCAAAAGTTCGTCCGGCGGAAAATCAGAAGAAGTGGTCTGCCCAAACGCTATGGCAACCACCAGCATAAGACCGAGCAGCACAACAAGACGCCTTGGCGACAAACCTGCCTCCCCTGAAGCAACCGCCGTGTGCGTCGCTACCGTTCGCAGCGCGCGATGGCTTTGATAAGGCCTGGAATCGTATATTCGCGGGCTTCGATGTCAACCGGCAAGCCCAAGGCCCGAAGAGTAGACGAAGTAACCGGCCCAATGGAAGCAAAGCGCACCCGCTCAGGCTCCGGGTCCATGTGGACGCGGGCGACTCGCCCGCGGCTTTCCGCCAGCAGTGCCACGAAATTCCTCACGGTGGAAGAACTGGTAAAAGTAATCCAGTGAGGACATTGCTTCTGAGATTTCAGTGCCGCACGCAGCCGTCGCCGGGAAGACTCTGGAATTACCGTCTCGTAAGCCTCGACCACGTCCACCCGCGCTCCAAGCTTGCGCAGTTCACGCGGGATAACATCACGCGCGACTTTCGCCCGCGCCAGCAGCACGCGCTTCCCTCTCACCTTCCGCCGCAAGCTCGCTACCACTGACTCCGCCACATACTCCCTGGGCACAACGTCCACTTTCACTCCATGCTGCTCGATGGCCTGCCGGGTCGCGGGGCCGATCGCAGCGATCTTCAGATGACGCATGGGCTTTCCGCCCAGCCGGAGTTTTCGCAGTCTCTCCCACACTGCTTCCACTCCGTTCACGCTGGTCAGGATCAGCCAGTCATACTGGGAAAGATTCTTTAGTGCCTCGTCCAACTTCTTGTAGGAGCGGGGCTTGCGGATTTCGATAAACGGAATTTCCAGGACCTCAGCACCCAGGTCGCGCAAGCCTGCGGAAAGTGCGCTGGCCTGATGGCGGGCGCGGCCTACCAGGATGCGCATCCCGGTCAGTCCGGGCGCTTTCGATTTCTTGTTTGATCTCATAACTCGACAAGAGGCCACAGCATCGCGGGCGAGTCGCCCGCGACCACACTAGATCCGGCAGACTACACGTTCATGGCTGTTCTGGTGCCGCCGCAGCTCTGCCATAGACCTCCTGCAGAATCGCATCGCCGCCGCGACGCAGCAGCGCCTCGCCCACGGACTCACCCAACTCCATGGGATTGTCTCCCTCGCCGGATTCGCGCAGTACCTTTGTCCCATCCGGACGCGCCACCACTGCATCAAGGTACACGCGGCCATTGACGACTTCCGCCAGCGCCCCGATCGGCACCTGGCAGCCTCCACCCATCTTGTTCAGCAAGGCGCGCTCGCACGTGGTGGTAAGGCGCGCCGCATTGTCATCGAGGAAAGCAACGTGCCGCTGCACGGCTGGGTCGTCTTTGCGAATTTCGACTGCCAACGCGCCTTGACCTGCCGCCGGACACATCAACTTCGCCGGAAGCACCTGCCTTATGGATTCCCGCTTGCCCAGCCGATTCAGCCCGGCGGCGGCCAGGATCACAGCAGCGTAGTCGCCGGCCTCGAGTTTCCGCAGGCGAGTGTCCACGTTTCCCCGCAAAGGATGAATGTCGAGATCGGGCCTCAGCGCCTTCAGTTGCGCCTGCCGCCGCAGGCTGCTGGTGCCGACTCTGGCCCGGTTGGGCAATTCTTTAATGCTGTTGTATTGGCGCGAACAGAAGACATCGCGCGCATCCTCACGTGTGGTGATGGCGACGATTTCAAACCCCGCCGCGATCTCTGTGGGCAGATCTTTCAGGCTGTGCACCGCGAGATCGACCCGCTTCTCCGCCAGGGCTTCCTCGATTTCCTTGGTGAACATGCCCTTGGTGCCGACCTGGGCGAGAGCGACATCGATAATCCGGTCGCCGGTGGTCTTGATAATTTCAATCTCGACGTCATGCCCGCGTTGCTCGAGCAGGGCTTTGATGTGAGTGGCCTGCCACAGGGCGAGTTGCGATCCGCGCGAACCAATGCGTAGCCGGGCCACTACTCTTTTGCTCCGGATTCTCCGCCGCCAGACTTCGCCGCTTTTTTGTCGTCTTTCCTCCGCCCCTGCAGGTCCTTCTCTGGCACGCCTTTGTCATGAAGATCGAACAACCGCCGCACGATATCGACCACGGTGGTGGCTTCCGACTCGCGCACTGCCGTCTTGAGCGTACTGATGGGCGTGTGCATGATCTTGCTGATGATGCCGCGGGTGAGGGCCTCCACCGCCAGCTCCTGTTCCGGCGAAAGCGGTCCCAGGCGGCCCCGCACCCGGTCAATCTCAGCCTGGCGAATGGTTTCCAGGTGGTCCTGCAGTGAGACGATGGTAGGCACCACGTCCAGCGTCTGTAGCCGGACATGAAAGCGCTCCACCTCGCCGGTGATGATGGCTTCGGCGCGCTCCGCTTCTTTTTTGCGGTCAGCGACGTGCGATGTGACCGCCTGCTGCAAGTCGTCAATGTCATAAACGAAGATGCCGTCCAGCCGGTTCATCTCAGGATCGACGTCGCGAGGCACGGCAATATCGATAAAAAACATGGGCCGGTTCTTGCGCCGCGCCAGAAACAGCTCTCCATGTTCCCGCCGGAAGATGGCATGGGGCGCGCCGGTCGAGGTGATCACGATGTCGGCGCGGTCGCAGGTTTCGTAGAGTTGCTCAAACAGGATGGCCTGTCCGTCAAACCGCGCCGCCAGTTGCTGGGCCCGATCGTGTGTTCGATTGGCCACAAAAATAGATTCTGCCCCGTGCGCGATCAGGTGGCGCGCCGCCAGTTCGCTCATCTTGCCCGCGCCCACGAGATAAACGTGCTTGCCCTGCAGCGATCCGAAAATCTTTTTTGCCAGTTCCACCGCCACCGAGGCCACCGAAACCGCCGACGATCCCACGGCGGTTTCCGTGCGCACCCGCTTGGCCACCGCGAACGCCCGGGTCAAAAGCAGATCAAGCTGCGAATGCACTGCGCCCACGGCACGGGCCGTGGCATAAGCCTCCTTCACCTGCCCCAGAATCTGCGGCTCCCCCACCACCATCGAGTCCAGGCTCGAGGTCACGCGAAACAGGTGGCGGACCGCATCGCTCTCGCGGTATTCATAAAGGTGAGGCTCGTAGTCGGCGGGATCCATCTGGAAGTAGTCGCGGAGAAAGCCGCGCAGGTCCACCGTGCCGTTTTTGGTTTGCGCCAGTACTTCCACCCGGTTGCAGGTGGACAGGATGATGCCTTCGTCCACGCCGGGATGCCCCGCCAGGCGCTTCAAGGCCTCGGGCAGCCGCGACTCGGGGATGGCGAAGCGCTCCCGTACCTCCACCGGCGCGGTCTTATGGTTCACCCCAATGAGTTGAAACTTCATGATTGGACGAATCCGTGAATCGCACTGTAATAATTCGCCGACCAGGCGATGACCGCCGCAATTACAGCCCCGGTAACCAGATATGCAGCGCGGCGCCCCCGCCAACCCGCATTCCAGCGGGTAAACACCATCACCATGTAAACCGCCCACATCAGCAGCGACAGAAAAATCTTGGGATCGAGAAAGTCCAGACGCCCGTAGGTGGCCTGGGCCACGATGCTGCCCGCGATCAGTCCCAGCGTCATAAACGGAAAGCCGAGCAGCAGTGAGCGATAGCCGATCTGGTCAATCACTTCGAGAGCGGGCAGACGCAACAGAATCGCAGCCGGCTTTTTCGATTTCAGGCTGCGCTCCTGCAGCAGGTAAAGCAGGCTGGCGGCAAAGCTAAGGAACAGCGCCGCATAACCAATGAAGATCATGGCAATGTGGACGAAGAGCCATCCCCGGCGCATGCCCGGCGAAACCTCCAGAAACGGTTGCTGGGTAGTGGCTGCCACAAAAGTCAAAACAAACACCAGGGGGAAGACAACGATGCCCGGCGAAGTGGTGCGATACACCAGATACACAATCATGAATGCCGCCATCACCAGCAGCGCCAGAAGCGATTCCGAATTGTGCACCGAGGTAAGAGTCAGTTGTCCGGAAAGCAGTACCGCCTCGGTCAGAGACACGAATTGAAACACCATGCCCAGGCTCATGGCGGGAAGCGCCACCCGGTTCAGGAGTGAACTGGTGCGGGTCAGCGCCAGGAGCGCGTACAGCAGTCCCACCGCGTAGCAACATAGCGCCACTCGGAGCCACAGTATTGGCATAGTGATAGACAACGAAGGTCATTATAGTCTGCACCGGAGCCAGGGCAGAAGAGTAAGAAGGGCACCGGGTAGCGACGGCCTCCCGCCGGCTGTCCGGGGGGCGTCCCGCCCTCCGCTGGCGCGCACTCTCAGAGACCTTGCGGAAAGTGGCGGGCTTTGCCCGCCCATCGGGCCGGCGGGACGCCGGCGCTACACTAATGCGTTACTGCACGCCCAGCGACTCGAGTGCTTTCTCAAGGCCACCGGAACTTACAACCAGGCGGCGCCCGACAGCCAGCATGTCCTCAATTTCATCAAAGGCCTGAAACAGCCTGAGCTTCACCGCGCCGTATTGCTCAGCATCGGTCAGTCCGCGCCCATGCGCTGCTGCCCAGGTTTGCAGAGATTCATCTGGCAAGAAGACGCTCACCGCGAAGGTCGTTTTGCGGTCCGAAGTAACGTCAAAGATATATTCGCTGGCCGGGGCCTCAGGAGCATCCGCCAAGGCCACGCGCTTCCCTACGAAATAGTATTGATAGACGTATCCCTGGCCACCGGTGTACGTCTTCATGCGACGCAGAGTCATAGGACAGTCGTCAGTCGTCAGAATCATCGTACCGGCCGACGACTGATGACTGACGACCAGCCTCACTTGCCATTTCCCGGCGACACTACGCGCCCATACTCGCTCGCCCGGGCCAGCCGGTCGAACATGCGGTAGGCGGCGGCGGAGATTTTCGCGATCGCTTCCTCGCCGTCCCGTTCCCGATGCAGGTATGTAGTCATCACACAGATCACGTAGGGGCGATTCTCGACAAAAACAACGCCCGAATCGTTTCGCACACCTTCAAGTTCGCCCGGCTTGTTGGCGATCTTCAAGCCCTCGGGCAAGTCTCGCGGGATGAAACTGTTCTTTGGGGTGCTGAGCATGACAAAAAAGTCAGCGGTCATTTCCTTGTTCAGCACTTTGCCGCGGTATAGATCTTCCAGCAAAGTCATCATCTCCGCCGGAGTCGAAATGTTCTCTCTGCCCTCGCTGGCCGCCTTCAGGTCCATCATCTTGCGGCGCAGCCGGGTATGGGCAAGGCCCAGCGAATCCATCAGGGCATTTACATTCTCCATGCCCACGCGATCGATCAAAACATTGGTTGCGCTGTTGTCGCTGACCGCAATCATCATGGTAGCGAGATCGCGCAAGGTAATCCGGGTCACGCCCGGAGTGAGTCCGCCCATAATGGTGCTGTCCGGGACCAGGTCGGTCGCCTGCACGGTGTACAAATCGGTAAGTTTCAGTTTGCCGGCTTGCGCCTGGCGGTAAAGTTCCGCCAGTACGGCCACCTTGATGGAGCTGGCCTGAGGAAAAACGTCGTCGCCATGCAGCAGGAATTTCTGTCCGCTGCTCAGGTCAAGAATGGCAACGCCCAGAACGCCGTCCAGGCCGTGATCCACATCGCTGATATTCGCTTCGAGCTTCTGCCAGAGAACTTCCTGCTTGGATGGAGCAGAGCTGTTGGAAGGGTTGGAAACGTTCTGGGCCCAGACTGTTGCCAGCAACAAGAGGCAGCAAATGAAACGCATCAACCGTCGCCCTCCGGGAACCGAGTCATTATAACGAGCCCAAGGTCCGATGCCCGACGCGTGACGCCCGAGGTCTGAAGTCCGACGTCCGACGCACGCCCTCACCCTTCAATTCTCGCTTCCCGCAGCCGCTTGACCGCGGTCTCGGACGTTACGGGCGAGTAATAGACTTCCTTGAACGTATATGACCTTGCCCGGCCTCCAATCACCGGCAGGATTTCAATGTGCCAGTGGTAGTCGTCGTCGAGGGTCTTCCAATAGTCCAGACTCTTCGATCGAAACGAGGTATTGGGCGAAGTGTGCAGCACCAGGTGAAATTCCCGGGTCACGGTGCGGATCCTCTGCAGAGTACGGCGCAACAAGGCTGCCAGATCGATCAAGTTGGCGGGCCGGGCAAGTCCAAAGCGGCCGAACGCGGCTTCGTGGGTTCGCGGAATAATCCAGGTCTCATAGGGCACGCGAGGCGCATAAGGGCAAAACGCGACAAAGTCGCCGCGCACTTCGACGACGCGCTGGTTCTGCTGAATTTCCTGGGAAATGATGTCGCAGAAGACGCAGCGATCCTTGGTCTTGAAGTAATCACGGGCGGCGCGCAATTCATAGAGCACGCGGCGTGGAACGAATGTGGTAGCGGTGAGCTGCGAATTGGGATGCTCGAATTCCTGGCCGGCATTGACGCCGTGATTCTTGAAGATGCTGACATACTTGAAACGCGCATCGCGCTTCAAGTCCTGGATGCGTTGTGCCGCCAGCAGCAGGAACTGCTCAATCTCGGCATCACTCGCGTTCCACAATTGCCGGTCGTGGTGCACGTTCTCCACCAGCACTTCGTGCGCACCAATCGAAGACATGCGATCGTAGATGCCGTCGCCGCGGCGCGCCGGCTCGCCTTCGATCCGGTACAAGGGTGCGGGATGCACCACGGCGCGCGCCGACCAAGGGCCGCCCTCGATTCCCGGCATGTTCGAAACCAGTTGCGCCGCCACCGGCGAGTCGGGACAAAAGCGGCAGAACGCTTCCGCGCGGGGAGCAGTGTCGGGAACATCGTCCCCGGTGATGACCCACGAGCGGGTAATCGGATCCTTTCGCAATTCCATGGCTGTAAGGAAAACATCGCTGCAGATGGCGCGTCAACTGCGATTGCTGACTGAGATCCCTCGCCTTTCTTTGCGGCCTTTGCGCTTGGCCTTTGCGCTCTTTGCGGTTAAGGGGTTGATCTGTCCGCAATCAAACAAAATCTTAAACCGCGAAGTTCGCAAAGAAGAGCCGCAAAGGACGCAAAGGCGGCTGAACTCCGGGTTGTGATCGTCAGCACGGAACAGCAACCCTGCCTTTGTTATAATCCGCGCACGAAGCCCGTTGAAATGACCGAGCCGTCCACCCCGTTGATGCGGCAGTATGCCGCCATCAAGAAGGAGCATCCCAGCGCTTTGCTGTTCTTCCGCCTGGGAGATTTCTACGAACTTTTCTTCGACGACGCAGTCCTGGCCGCCAAAGAACTGCAGATCACACTGACCTCGCGCAACAAGGAAAAAGGCGTCGCCATCCCCATGTGTGGCGTGCCGCACCACGCGGCCGAGAGCTATATCTCGAAGTTGATTCGCAAAGGCTTCAAGGTCGCGATCTGCGAACAGGTGGAGGACCCGCGCCTGGCCAAGAAACTGGTGCGGAGAGAAGTCACAAGAGTAGTCACTCCGGGTACGGCGGCGGATTCTTCCCTCAGTTCCGATGAAAACAACTTCCTCGCCGCCATTGCAAGGACGGGAGAACGCGTGGGTTTCGCCGCCCTCGACCTTTCCACCGGCGAATTTCGCGCCACCGAATTCCAGGGAGAAGACGCCGGTAAGAGAATTCAGGAAGAAATCCTGCAATTGCGACCCAAAGAAGTGCTGTACGCGTCATCTGCGCCGCTATTCGAGTTGCATCGCGAACCATGTGGGGACGGGTCTCCGACCCGTCCAGGCCGCCCAACGGGCGGCTCAGGTTACGCCGAAACCCCGCTCGACGATTGGATCTTCGCTCCCGACCACTCCATCCCGCTGCTCGAAAATCATTTTGGAGTGCTGTCGCTGGAAGGGTTCGGCCTGTCCGGCAAGCCCGCAGCGGCCGCCGCCGCCGGCGCAATCCTCTATTACGTCCGCTCCACCCAGCGCGGAACTCTCAGCCATGTTGACCGCATTGGATTCTACGAACGTCAGACCTGTCTGGTGCTGGACGCGGTCACGGTGCGCAACCTCGAACTCATCGAACCGCTTTTTGCCGGCACCGATGCCGGCATCACGCTGTTCCGCTCGATCGACGCCACCGTGACTCCGATGGGCAAGCGCCTGTTGCGCTCCTGGCTGCTGCGACCGTCCATCGAAATCACGGAAATCAACGCTCGTCTCGATGCCGTCGAGTCTCAGGTAAAGGAAACCATCGCTCGCGAAGAACTTCGCCGCGCGCTCGACGGCATCCTCGACCTCGAACGCTTGCTCAGCCGGGTCACGCTCGAAACCGCCAACCCGCGCGACGTCCTCGCGCTCGCCGCTTCTCTGGCCAAGCTGCCGGCGGTGCGCAAAGCTCTGGAGCGCGGCGCAGGTGTGGCCGCGGCCGCCTCGGCCGCGCACGCTGTGGCATCCTCTCATAGCGAGCGCCTGACCGCACTCCATTCCGCGGTTGACGATCTCACCGACCTTCGCCAGCGCATCGAGAGCACAATTATCGCGGAGCCCCCAATTTCTCTGAGCGATGGCGGCGTCATTCAGCCCGGTGTCGATCCCGAACTCGATCAGCTCCGCGACCTCAGCCGCAACAGCAAACAATTCCTCGCCCAGATCGAACAGCGTGAACGCCAGCGCACCGGAATCGCCAGTCTGAAAGTAAAGTTCAACTCCATCTTTGGCTACTATCTCGAAATCTCGAAGGCGAACTCGCACCTGGCCCCGCCGGATTACGAACGCAAGCAGACCCTGGTGAACGCCGAGCGCTTCACCACTCCTGAATTGAAGGAATACGAATCGAAGATTCTCGATGCCCAGGAAAAGATCGTCGATATCGAGCGCCGGTTGTTTACCGAATTGCGCTCAGCGATTGCCGGTGAAGCCCGCCGTATCCGCCAGACCGCGCTGGCGCTGGCCGAGGTAGATGTCCTGGCGGCGCTGGCGCAGATTGCCGCTTTGCGAAATTATTGCCGCCCGAAGTTTGACGACTCTGCCGACCTCGAGATCGTCGCCGGACGCCA
>DATGYF010000591.1:0-7047 GCA_035298145.1 Terriglobales bacterium
CAGGAAACGCCGCGCGATGGCAAGGCCTATCCCCTGCGCTCCCCCGGTGACGATGGCGTGGCGATGGCTCAGGTCGATCTGGTTCATGCGATGCCGTGCGCGTCCTCGGAACCTGGCTCAGAAAGCGGCTCTCAGAGGGGCTTTTCTCCGCATTGAAAAGAAAATGACCAGCGGCACACTGGGGCGAAATAATAGCACGCTGGCAGGTTGGCAAGGCTGGTGGAGACTGGCTGGCGCCTGTCGCAAGTTCTCGCGGTGCCTCATCGCAAAAGAAAAGGGCCGGAGCAAGTTCGTTGCTCCGGCCCAAACCAAACCTACAGCTCTTGCCTGCTAGAAGCTGAAGATGGTATCGAACTGCCAGCGTTTCAGCCAGCGCTCCAGGGTGGGACTCTGAGCGGTCACGATCTGGCGGCCGATCAGACCGGTGACACCGAGTTGCACGTGCGGATAAGCCTGGTAGAGGCCTTCTACGCGGTGCTCGATGACGTTGGTGGGCTGCCTCAAGTCGCTGAAGTTGAACGCGGCGAGCACCGCATCCCGTTCGATGCGAGCAAAAGTATAGCCGAGCATAAGGTCACCCTTGTTTTTCGTCTGGCCAACCTTAAACTCCCCCCAGTAGCCATGGCGCTGGCGTGAATCGCAGGTGGGAGGTGCTACTGCTGCGGCGGTGAAAGCTCCAAGATTGCTGCAGGCTTTAGTATTCTGGACATAGTCAAACAGAGCATAGATAGGCCAGCGTTTGAGTCCGGTGTCGAAGTCCAGGCGGGCGAGAGCGTCCACGATGCCGAATTGTGAGGCAAAAACGCGCTTTACGCCTATGACTCCGAAGTTGTTAGTGTTGCTTGAGCCGCCGAAGCCAAAAGTGCCACCGCCCGCGGTTACCGAGCCGTTGTCTGCGAACCCGTTACCACCCGTCTGGTTCTGGGCAATGGTATCGGCATTGTGGAAATCATAGTAGGCGATGTTGGCCCCCAATTTCACTCTGGGCAGAAGGGTAAAGCCCGCCTGCACCTGGCCGCCTTCCATGTAAGTGTCGGGGCCGCCACCCACTTCAAACATTGGGCTGCCGACGGCGACTACCCCAAAGTGGTTAATAAAGCTATTCTTCCAGTCCCAGGCCACGGCCGCGCTCCCGCCTTCCGGATTCAAGTCATTGTCCCAGGTCAATTCGGTGCGTTGCCAGGTGTACCCAAACTTTCCAACCGTCAGCGTGAAGGGCTTGAAATAGTGAGGATTGTAAACTCCGAAAGCCTTGTCGATGGCGAGGGGCTTGCGAGTGAAGAACCCGGTTTCCGTCGAGTTGGTGGAAATGGGATCGCCCAGATCGCCCGAGGCGATGGAGAAGCCCACGGCAAAATCATTGGTGATCTTGCTGGCCACGTTGAAGCGCAAACGGTAGCGCTGCCGAAAGCGGGCCTCAGGCGTGGTCGCATTCGCGGCGCCACCGCCAAAGAACGGCTCAAAGCGCAGACGCAGATCGCCGCTGAGCTTGAGGTGTCCCACCGCACTCTCCAGGGCTGCGAATGATTTCTGTTCTTCCTGGGTGTTGACGGCGGTGTTCGTCAATGTGGTTTGCACATCGCTCATGTCCGACGAAAGCTTGCTGACAGCTGCCTTCTGCTCGCTGCTCGCGCTCTCGGCGGCCGCAGCTTTTTGCTGGGCTTCGGCGGCGGCCGACTGAGTTTGCTGCAACTGCTGTTGCGCCTGCTGCCAGGCCTGATCTTTCTGTTGAACTTCCTGCCGTAACTGCTCAATTTGCTGCTGTTGCGCAGCAATGGCGTCGCGTAGGGACTGCACGTCCTGGGCCGTCACCGCCGGTTCGGCCGGCTTAGCTTTCCGCGTTTTGGGTTTAGCGGCGGTTTGCGCCAAAAGCGTTCCAGCCAACAGCGGAACCACGCACCACCTGAGAACGGACTTCATTCATTTCTCCTTTTTGCCTCTCGCCTTAGCAGAGGTCCCCACAGAATGAGTTTGTACCGCAGCACTGCGAACGTTTCGGCCACACTGATTTTTTATGCCGTAACAAACACACCGAGGCTGGCAGGGCTTAGCCCGCTAAAATCCGCAATCCTTGAGTAAGGTAACTTTTACTTCCACTGTGTTACGGGATGGTTACAAAAGCGTGAAAATCTGATGAATCGGACCTGCAGATGTCCGCACGAAGCGGCTTCGAGATGGTGGGGCGAGGAATTTCCAGCCAGGACTTGTATCGATCCCGTGATGGATCGTGCGAATTTTCAGCGCGACTCTTGGTCTCTCATGTCCGAGGAAACAAGCGTCATGAAATTCGCGGCTGATTTCTGCCCTTTTGATCCAGCATCGCCCGCTCAGCAATCTCAAACGTCAAGGAGCGAACGTACCTCCAGGGCGGAGGACCGGCTTACCAGATCTGAAATCTGATCAGGTGGTGATGACCTCGACTTCCCCGCGTTTGTCCAGTATCTGCAACCGAACGAGGTTGGCCCGGCGTTCCAGGAACAGGTCCACACAGGCGTCCCCGACCCTAAGGTCCCTGATCCAGATTTCCGGAATAGCTTCTGGAAGGTAAGGACCATCCAGACGGACCTGTTTTTTCACCGCATCCAGCGAAAGTCCCAAACACGATTGCAGCAAGAGGAACACGGCAGCTGCGGCCCACGCCTGAGGGGCACAAGCTACAGGGTACAAAGTTGGTCCTTCACGGGTTCTACGCTCCAGGCCGCAGAACAGCTCAGGAAGGCGATGCAGGTCCACGAATGTACTCACAGCCAGCAGGCCCGAGAGAATTTCTCCCGCCATCTCTTTGAAACCGTAGCGAGCCAGGCCTGCCGCAATTAAGGCATTGTCGTGAGGCCAGACCGAACCATTGTGATATGAAATAGGGTTGTATCGGGCCTCTCCGCTGGCGACGGTGCGAATTCCCCAGCCCGAGAAGAAGTCCTTGCTGAGAAGCAAGTGGGCTACCTGGTAAGCGCGATCGGCATTGGCAATGCCGGTATAGAGACAATGGCCAGGATTGGAGGTTCGCACCCTGCATTGCCTCTTTTGTCCGTCCAGTGCGATGGCGTACATAGAGATATCTTCGCACCAGAAGGCGGCGTCAAATTGCTTGCGCAGGGTTGCGGCCTGCGATTCGAGCATGGAGGACCGTTTTTGTTCCCCGAGCACGGACGCGAGGCGCGCTGCGCCCCGCTTGGCAGCGAATACGTATCCTTGAACCTCGCACAGGGCGATAGGACCTTCCGCCAGCGTGCCGTCGGCGTGAAAAACAGAGTCGTTGGAGTCTTTCCAGCCCTGCTGGACCAGGCCATCTTTGGAATGACGAGAATATTCCACAAAGCCGTCCCCGTCACAATCGCCATAATTGTCGATCCACGCCAGAGCCCGCTCCAGATTAGGCCATAGGCGCTCAATGAACGCACGGTCGCCAGTCCGTGCGTAGTAAGAGTCGGCGAGCATAACGAATAGCGGAGTCGCATCGACGGCGCCGTAGTAACAGCGGAATGGCACTTCCCCCAGCGCCGCCATTTCTCCTTTACGCATCTCATGCAGAATCTTTCCCGGCTCGGCTTCCGACGCAGGATTCGACTCCTGGGCCTGGTGCGATGCCAGGAATTCCAGCACTCCACGCGCAATCGCCGGGTTGAGCCAAAGACATTGCAGCGCGGTTATGATTCCGTCGCGACCGAAAACTGTGCTGAACCAGGGCACCCCGGCATACGGATAGTTCACCTCGGGATTGCCCACAATCATCATCTCCACGTCCGACTGCGAGCGCTCGATCCATTGATTGAATTCGTCGCTGGAGGTATGAACCTTGCTGCTATCGTCCCGGATTTTACCGGCTTCGGTCTTGATCGCGCTCCATGCTCGCTCAAACGATTTTGGGTGCCGTTTGGAGTCCGAGCCGATTTCGCACGAAATTGCGAGGTTCAGAGTGACTTGACTTCTCGGTTCAAGGTAGGCGTCAAACTGTATTTGCGAAGCCGAAATCCGCCTGGGGGCAGGGGAACAGTAGAGATGAGTGCGGCGAATCACGCCGTCCAGGCCTTGGTAGGACAATACAACCGAGTCCGGTTCGACGACATCCTCCAGCCGCTGACCGCGACGCTCCCGAGTCACTCCCCGGACTTCGAAAATGTCGGCAAAGTCGGCGCCAAAGCGCAGACTGAAAGGAATGTCGATGGAAAAACTTCCGTAATTCACAACCTGAAACTGCTCATAGCAGACGCCTTGCCACAAAAATTTGGTTCGCAGCACATGCAGAGTGCCACGCGGGATGACTACCTCGCCGTTCCGGGAAATGTCCACATTTGCCAGATCTGCTGCGAACAGCGAATTGTCGGCTTTGATAGTGGAACTCAGCAACAGAGGCCTGGCCTGCGCCAGATGCAGTTCCAGGTGCGAAAGAAAGCGGGTGCCTTCGCAGAAGATGCCCTGTTCCTTCAATTCAGCGGTTTCGATGTCTCCATATCGATCGAAGACGGCAAAACTGGTGCCGTGCTTCAGCACCCGGGTACGGTCGTCTGCGGGGGGGGCACCGGTCGCGATATAGAAATTCTGGGTTACGCTGGTTTCGTCCAACTCACAACCTCGTCGGAGAAAGGGCAGCAACAGCGGCCTCGCCAGTGCCCTGGTCTGACGCAGATAGCACTGGTTGCCTGTCTACGATTCGATTGTAAACCGCCAGATAATCGCTGCACATTCGGGTCACACTGAAGCGGCGTTCGAAATAGTCGCGGCATCCTTTCCGACTGAGGGCGGAAACAGCTTCTACCGCCATCGTGGCCTGCTGCACATTACGCACTATAAAGCCACTAATTCCATCTTCGACCACTTCCGGAACAGAGCCGCGAGGGTAGCCAATCACGGGGGTTCCGCAAGCCATGGCCTCGATCATGACCAGCCCAAACGGTTCCGGCCATTGCACCGGAGCCAGCAATGCCAGAGCGCCTCCCAGGAATGCGTCCTTCTGGGAATGGCCGATTTCGCCGACAAATTCGATTCCCGGGAGTTTAAGCAACGGCTTGATCACGGAGTCGAAGTAGGCCTGATCGACCTTATCGATCTTGGCGGCAATCTTGAGCTCTACCCCGGCCCGTTGTGCAATCGCAATGGCCTGATCGAGGCCTTTTTCCGGAGAAATACGACCGAGAAATGCCAGATATTTCCCGGGTCTGGACTGAAACCTGAGGCTGCCTGGCGGAAGCCCATGATAGACCGTGGCTTGCCAGTTCAACCAGGGTAACGGCTCACGTTGGGAGTCTGAGATCGATACCACAGGCATATTGCTGAACCTTCGATATAAGGGTGCTAGATCAGGAACGTCCAAGCGGCCGTGGAGCGTGGTCAAAGTGGCTGCATTTTCCGCGCGACTGCGGGCATAGTGCAAGTAGTCGATGTGGAAGTGGATCAAGTCGAAGTTTTCTTTCTCGTCCAGGACCCGCTCCACTAGTAATACATGGTGCGCCAAAGGATCGACACATGAGGGCGCCAGCCGTAGTGATTGTTTACAGATCGGTACCAGCCGGGCTTCCGTAAGGGAGTCACCGCTGGCGAAAAGCGTGACTTCGTGTCCTTGGCGGATCAGCTCCTCGGTCAGATAGGACACCACCCGTTCTGTTCCACCGTACAACTTAGGGGGAACACTCTCATACAGCGGGGCTACCTGGGCAATTCGCATAAGAATTTGATTTTCTTCCGGACTGCTGGGACTAGCTCCCCCTCGCCAATAACCCTCGAGGCCCGGCTTTATGTGTAGGCTCAACCGGCGCCTTGATTATCCGGGAACAACTACCGATGATTCCATCAGGCACTTTCTGTAGGCGTAGCCGAAATAATGCGTATTGGAACCAAACTGACTGAATGGCGGTTACTTATGCAATGAGCTTCTCAGGGCCCGGGCGAGCCCTTCCTTATTTCTTTGCACCTTGGATGTTGTCCTTCGCCAGTTCAGCACGCAAGATCGTGCATCTCCCTTTGCATCCAGTCTGAAAGGCGGTAAACGGCAGGAGGTGTTCGTACCTTACTGAAAGAAATGGCTCCTCAGGTAGGACTCGAACCTACAACCCCCCGGTTAACAGCCGGGTGCTCTGCCATTGAGCTACTGAGGAGTGTTGCGGGACGCATCACGGAAGACGCGTCGCCTGAGTTGTCGCCATTCATATTAACATCCAGTCCGGCTGGCTCAAAACTCAGCGGTACGGTTTTTGATACCCTATCTGGCGGACCTGCTTGCCGGTGAATCTTGCGAGGTGCTTTTATGCCAGGAGGGTTTCGTTTGCTCTGGATTGCTGCTGGTTTGTCACTGATGGCGGGGGTGGCGTGGGCCGGGGACAACTCCGCTCCCAGTACGACTTCGCCCGCGGGGCCGCCCAAGGCCAAGGTGGATACGGTCGTCGATACCATCCACGGGCACAAGATCGCCGATCCCTATCGCTGGCTGGAGGATGCCAACAGTCCGGACTCGCAGGAGTATGTGCGCGAGGAAATGGCTTACACGCGCAGCCTGCTTGATCCCCTGCCCGGGCGCGATCGCATTCATGAGCGGCTTACCCAGCTGCTTTCTACTGGCACGATCGGGACGCCCCAGATTGGCGGGCCCTACTTCTTTTATACCCGGCGCGAAGGCACGCAGAACCAGCCTGTCCTGCTGGTGCGGGAGGGTCTTAAGGGAAAAGACCGGGCGCTGGTGGACGCCAACCAGATGTCCGCCGACGGCACGGTCGCTCTCGACTGGTGGTTCCCTTCTGACGACGGCAAGTACGTGGCCTATGGCACCTCGGCGAGCGGCTCCGAGAACAGCACCCTGCACGTGATTGAGACGGCCACCGGCAAGCTGCTGCCCGACACCATTCCGCAGGCCCGCATCGCCCAGGTGGCGTGGAAGAAAGATAATTCCGGTTTCTATTACGGACGCAATCCCAAGAAGGGTGACGTGCCCGAGGGCGACGACGTTTACTATCTGCACATCTTTTATCATCAGCTCGGCAGCGATCCTGCCAAAGATCCCCTCATCTGGGGCGAGGGCCGCAAGAAGGAAGAGATTCTGATCTCGCAGCTGCCCGA
>DATGYF010000592.1:0-1912 GCA_035298145.1 Terriglobales bacterium
GCGAGGCCGAATTTACGATAGACCACCCAGGCGATCAGTCCGGTGACTGTCAGATAGGCGAATGTATGGACGCCGGTGGCCAGCATTCCGGCCAGCGGGCTGGCGGTGGTCGAAACATGATTGTGGCCGGCTGCTATTCCGCCCTCCGCTTCGACCGTGCTGCTGCCCAGCAGCACCGGCACCACCATCAAGCCGGCGCCGTGCGCCGAAGCCATCAGAAATGACCAGACGGTCAGGTCGCGGAAGCCTACTTGCATACGGACCCAGCGCGGGTGCCAATGCCGCACCAGGCAAAAGATTCCCAGGCCGATCAGGATTGCGGCGACGGAGTAGCGGATGGCTGCCAGCGGCAGCGTCATGCCGAGGAACGCGGCAGCCAGGACGACGATGCCGATGGCCAGCGCGTGGCCGAGAGCAATTGGGACGAGCGCCTTTGCGACTGCGCTCCCTTTTTGCTCCTGCATCCCCAGCGCCACCGCGAACAGCCAGCCCATCCCGGGGTTGAGTCCGTGGTAGGCGCCGAGGAGCAGCATCAGCCACAACGCCGTCGAACTCAGGCCGGCATGCATCATTTCGCGTCCGAGAAGCAATAGGAGTCCGACGAAGCGTCGCCTCCTTCGAGCCGGAGCTGGTGTGCGCGTACCCCATCGAACTCGACAAAGAATTTTTCGTCGAGTTTCATTCCGCCCTTGGGGTTGGCATCGATTTTAACCATCCAACTCTTCACCCCGTCGGGATAAAACTGTTCGTCCCACGGGGAGTAGAGCGAGTTGGTGAAGTAAATCCGCTTGCCGTCGCGGCTGATCTCAACCATCTGTGGGCCGCCGTTCAGCGCCTGCGCGGGCTTCTTGGGGTGAGCTGCCCGCCGCACAATGCCGCCGAGGTGGATCGAACCAGTCTTCTTCGGGTTCGCCGGATCGGAGACATCGTACTGAATGAACTCACCCGTACCCCAGCATGAAACATAAAGGAAGCGGTCGTCGAGCGAGAGATTGATGTCGGTGACCAAAGGAGGCACCGCCTTGAAGCCCTTGAGCAGCGGTGGCAACTTTTCCGGATCGGCTGGTTCGGCGGGAATTTCGATCACCTTGCGGACAGCCCACTTGCCACCCTTGCCCTCCTCGCGATACCACATCCAGATGGACGCCGAAAGGTCTTTCAGGGAAACGACCACGCCGACGAATCCGAAGGTCTTCTTGGGATCGTGCGAGGGCCGAAGTTCGAGCACCATCTGCTGTTCCGCGCCCAGGTCAATTTCCTGCAGGTGGCGGCGCTTGTCGAGGTCCCAGATGTGCAGTTTGTGGCCGTACTTTCCGGCGAGCAGCAGTTCGGGATTGACGCCGTCCTTCACCATGTTTGGCGTGCCCCATTCGGAGGTGATCATGGTGTCTTGCCCAAGGTGCCACCAGAAGTCATAGGCCAGGCTCTGCGGGCCTCGATCTTTTTCCCAGGGTCCCTTGAGTTCGAAGGTGTTCGCATCCATGAGGAAGATGCCGCCGGGGCCGTCGCCGCTGGCCGAACCGAGCGCGCTGCCGTAGATGCCGTCGGGTCCGCAATGAATGGTGTGAGGCGAGGTGTAGCCGGTCTTCCTGATAAATTCTTCGGGCTCGATGATCTTCACGATCTTGGGTTGGTTGGGGTCGGCTTTCGTATCCAGAATGTGAATACGGGAGGACGCGATGCCAGGCACAACCAGGTAACGGCGCTCCATATGCGGGTGCGGAGCCTGCGGGCAGAGACATGCGCTGCACGCGTTCCAGCCGAAATGATGCAACTCATTATCGTCGTTGGGAAAATCCACCTGGCCGACGAACTGGCCATAGGCTGAGGAGCGCGGGTCAACGTTGATCACGCCCATGGCGTCGCGCTTTCCACTCTTGCCCACGTTGAGCATAGTGACATACGCAATGCG
>DATGYF010000593.1:0-6551 GCA_035298145.1 Terriglobales bacterium
CCCCAGGACGAACCTTCAATCCTGACCAGTACGGGCTCGGGACAGAACGCGGGATGGCCCCAGATCCAAGCCTCGCCCCTTCCCCGATGCACCACCGTGTACCAGCGGTGCTGGGTCTGGATCTGCAGCATCGTACGGGCGGGAAGGTCCTCGAGAAATGCGCCGCCTTCGATCTCCGACTCCACGATGTTGCGGTTCACACCATCGTCGAGATTGGGGTGACAGCGAAAGAATTGGGGGCAGGTGTCCACCAGGGCTCCCTATAACCTGGGACGAGTATAACCCTGCGGCGCAAGATCGAAACCGTCATTGGTACTAGTGGGCGATTCCCCGAAGTCACAAATCCCTGGGTGGCGGGGGTGCGAGAATCTTGATTGACATGCCCCCAAAGTAATGGGGGGCGTCTGATTACGGATTGACCCCGCAAATTGAGGGAGAGTACGATTCTAGCCTGAGCCCTGCGCCTGGCATGAGGCGGCTGCACCGTGGGCAGCGCAAGTCATAGAACTAGTTATAGATAGCCCAAGTTATCGATAAACCATGGGGATCAGCAATCTCAAGCTGTTGAGCGCACCGGTGCTGGCCATGGTTCTGGCGGGCACCGCCTGCCACACCGATCAGCGCCAGGGAAAGCTGCCGGCAGCGCAAGCCAACGCGCCTACTCTGGCTGGAGCTCGGGGAACCGTTCCTCAATCGGATCCAGCGCCAATTCCTCCCGAACCAGCCCAAATTGCAGCTCGACCCAATCCCGACCCGGTGGCTGACCTGATCGTAAACGCCGAGAAGGAATACCAGGCGGGAGAGGAAAAGTTCAAGGCCGGCGACCTGGAAGCGGCCAAGCGCAGCTTCGACCGCGCGGTCGATATGTTGTCGCAAAGTCCGGCGGAGATCAGGTCGGACGAGCGTATCGAACATGAGCTGGACCGGGTGCTTGATGGCGTAAACCGTCCGGAGCTGGCTGCCTTGCAGTCAGACACACCGGATTCGAAGCAGAAAGCCGAACCAGCGCCTATCGATGAAGTCAACGATGAGAACCCGTCGGTTGACCCCAACGTCAAAGCGCGAGCCGAGGCTGAGGTCCAGGCCACGCGTTCGGAGCTGCCTCTCATGCTTACCGATCAGGTGGCGGGCTTCATCAATTATTTTTCCACGACCCGCGGACACGAAACTTTGCAGCATGCCCTGGAACGCGGCGGGCGTTATCGCGAGATGATCGAGAGCACACTGCGGGAACAAGGCGTTCCCCAGGAGCTGATTTACCTGGCCCAGGCGGAGTCAGGCTTCCATCCCCTGGCGCTGTCGAGGGTGGGGGCCCGCGGCATGTGGCAGTTCATGGCCAGCCGCGCCCGGGGCTATGGCCTACAGCACAACCTGTGGGTGGATGAGCGTCAGGACCCGGAAAAGTCCACTCGGGCGGCCGCCCATCATCTCAAAGATCTTTATAACCAGTTCGGTGACTGGTATCTGGCCATGGCCGCTTACAACTCCGGGCCAGGCACGGTGCAGAGCGCAGTCAAGCGCACCGGATATGCCGATTTCTGGGAACTCTACCGGCGCAACGTGCTGCCCAAGGAAACGCGCAACTACGTGCCCATCATTCTGGCCGTGACCATTATGGCCAAAAATCCCAGCCAGTACGGGCTGGACAATATTGTTCCCGAGCAACCGGTCCCATACGACGCGGTGAAGATTGATTATTCGGTTGACCTTCGTCTGGTGGCGCAGTGCATCGATGTGACGCCGGCAACCCTGCAGGACCTGAATCCCAGCCTGCTTCGCCTGACCACTCCCAAAGATCAGAGCTTTGAGCTGCGCCTGCCAGCCGGAACCAAAGAGCGTTACCTGGCGGCGATCGGGCCCATTCCACCGCAGATGCGGGTGTGGTGGCGGTATCACGAAGTGGCGGAGGGCGACACGCTGGCCTCGATTGCCCGAACCTATCGCACCAGTGTGAAGGCCATCGAGCAGGAGAACCATATCCTGTCTAGTGATGACGTGAAGCCGGAGAGCAGGCTGATCATCCCGATCCCGCCGGGCAAGCATGCGGCCACCGAAGACGGCGCCACCTACGCCCGGCACACTACCCGGTACCGGGTGCGCCGGGGAGACACAGTGCAGACTGTCGCGGATAATTTCAGCCTTCCGCCCACCATGATTCGCCGCTGGAATCATCTGCGGGGAGACAGCTTGCGTGGACGCCGCATCGTTTACGTCCATCTGCCGGTGACCCCAACCACCTTGCCCAAGGAGGGATTAGAAGCTCCTAAATCAAATACTCATAGGGAGTTACACCCGTCCTCCCCAAAGATCGTTCAGCATCATAAAGTGCAGCCGGGAGAGACCCTGACCTCGATTGCCACAACTCATCACACCACGGTCGAAGCACTGAAGCGGGATAACGGCAATCTGCCGATGCTGCGGCCTGGAATGGTTATTCTGATCAGAAGCGTGAGATAAAACAGCTGCTGGCTTCTGGCTTCTAGCTTCTGGCTTCTTAAGCCGTTCCTGTAATTCTTTGCCTCAATGGAACGGCTTATCATTCCAACCGCGCAAAATACTTTGCCCCTTCTACTCGACTCTGGCCTCTCGGTGTAATATGCAACCTGCAGGACGGCGGCAAACCGTTCTCGGGCGGTCGTGCGAAAACGCTGTGCTATAATCGCGCCCCGTTCAGCCAAAACGTTAGTCTTTCAGTTGTCTTTATTAATTCCCTAGTACCCGCAGCGCTGGCGGAGCGGCCCGCGCCCGGCGCGGTCCAAAAACCAGGAGGAAAAATGAGCTTTGATGACGCCCTCTACGCACGAGATGACGAGATGGATGAATTTGGCGACAGCGGCGCCTACGGCGATTCGCTAGAAGAAGACTACGAAGAAGAAGAGGAAGAGGAAGAAGCCGAAGTGCCGGGCATGATCGAGCCGCAACCCGAGCCCGCCACGCCAGCTCCAGCCGCGCCTCGACCGTCAGGTGGCGGAGGGTCGTCCAAGCCCCCGCGCAAGCCGGCAGCGAAAAAAGCAGCCAAGAAAAAACCGGCCAAAAAAGTTGTCAGGAAGAAGGCGGCGAAAAAGAAGAAGGCGGCACGCAAGCCAGCCCGGAAAAAGGCCGCCAAGCGGCGTCCGGCACGCAAGGCCGCAAAGAAGGCGGCACGTCGCAAAGGCAAACGCGGCCGCCGATAAAAGCAAGCCGGTCCTCGTTCTGATCGGAAGAGTCCGGACAGGCGAGGATCGGCCCCACCTTCAAAATCAAAAGCGTCGGACAGAGCCTGCCCTGAGCGAAGTCGAAGGGAGTGTCCTACCCATACCTTCTTCCGGCTCACACTTCGCAGAAGTTACGCGGCCTTGGGCAGCGTGGTGGGTTCGGTCAGCCGGCGCACCGCCAGCGACATCATCACGCGGGTGACTCCGCTCATGATCATGCTTACGCCCACCAGCGTGCCAATCGCCCAGGCCGAACTGGACGGCCAGTGCAATCCGATGAATAGCGCCAGCAGCAGGGTAACCAGACCGTCAAAAAGGACCCAGCCGGCGCCCCGCCCGGGACGCAGCTTGAAATAGAGCACCACGTCCAGCACGCCCTCGAGAAAAAAGAGCGACGCCAGCAGCAGCGTCAATGATGCCACTCCCAGCAGAGGATGCCACAGCAAGTATCCGCCGATGAAGATGTAAGCCAGGCCCACCAGAAGCTTCCAGATCAGGCTTCCCGCGCCGTGAGCGTGAAAGGCCACAGCCACATGCACCACCCCGGCGAAAATGATGAGCCAGGCGATGAGCGCGTTGACGGCAACGGCGGCCAGAAGCGGCGAGCCTATGGCCACGATTCCAAACGCGATAAGCAAGACTCCCCAGACGATCGACCACCCGGAAGCCTGCCGTAACAACGAGGTCGGTTGCGCAACCATGATGTGCCTCCCCGGTCGAACTTTACGGGGCCATTCTGCTCCCAAGGGAAGGTTTTCGCAAGGCGGAGAATGAGATTCAAAATCAACCGCAACTTCAACTGCGCCGGACAGAGCCTGCCCTGAGCGAAGTCGAAGGGAGTGTCCGACCCGCACTTGTTCTACTTCTTGCCGGCAACCGTCTGCAGGCACTTGCTATAGAGATCGAGCAGATGTCCGGCATATTCTTCCGGCTTGGCGGCCGCCCCCGTGCCCTGGAACCCGACTCCTGACGAAGTGGTCCGGCCGTATCCCGTGGTCATGGCGACAAATTTCATGAGGTCCAGCGCGATGTCTTCGTTGCGACGCGATCCCGATACGCCCGGTACTTCTTCCATGAATTCCTCCCGTATGATCGATGATGGTAACAGATGATTATGTGGGGTGAAACAGTCGTCGGTCGTCAGTCGTCAGTCGCCCGCAAGGTCCTGGTTTCCTCGCCTTTCTGACGACTGAAGACCGACGACTGACGACTGTCCGCCGCACACTTACGTCAGTTCACATCTTGCAGCAGGGTGTAGGAAAATCCGCCGGACTGGCTATTCGTGCCCACCAGCGTCCTGACCTGGCCGGAGCTGAGCGAAATCGAACCGGTGTCGATGGCTTTCAGCTTCTGACCAGCCGCGGTGAGCGCAACCTCGTAGCTCCCCGCAGCCATAGACTGGTAGCCGGCGGCCGAACCAAAAGCCAGATTGCTCAAGGTGGGACTGACGGTGTTCAGATCAGTGCCTGGGGTAACAATATAGACATCGGCAGGACCGAGATTGGGCGACGCATTAACGATGCGGATCTTGAAATCACCCGAGGCCGGCGCTGAGTTGTCATCGGTCAGCACCATGCCAGCTGCGCTTTGAGAGAAGTTGTAGAAGATGACAGTCGTGTCCGCACCGGACGCAAACGTGATGGACTGTTGCAGCAGCGCCGTACTCGAGCCGGAAGCCTCGATTGCAACTTGATGGGATCCGGATTGTGCAGACTGGTATCCCGTGCTCGTGCCATAAGCGAGGTTGCTCGACAATGCGGTGCTGTCCACGAGCACTTCCAGGTTGGACTCGTCAGGGACGGCATTCATGAACCGGGAGCGGGTGCTTCCTCCCCCTCCACCGCATCCCGCAAGAAACAGGACTGTTCCAAAACACAGAATGCCGGCCCACGACGTCAAGCGCAAGATTCGGCCCACGAGGTCACCTCTTTTTGGTTGCGAGAATTTGGAGTTACAGCAGTAAAAACCGACTGATGCGAGGGCTTCGATCGGGAGTTGCCGAACTTGCGTAAAGAGTGCGTCAAGCGGGGTAAAGACTTGTAAAACAATCGTCAGTCATCAGTCATCAGTTGTCAGTCTTCCGTCAGGCAGCGTGGACAGCGGTTCGACTGAAGACTGATGACTGGCGACTGCGCCCTGCTTTACGAATTTTTACGTTGCTTTACCAAGTCTTTACTCCGCTGGGGATTACCCGGTGTTCTAACTACAGAGAGATATTTCTCCGGGGGCAGATAGCTTCCGATGTTACAGCAGTCAGAATTGGAGAGTACAAACATGTGGAAATCGACAGTCCCCAAGGGATCCAAATTCACAGGAGGCAACCGCAGCTCTTTGGTTGCTACGGCTGTTCTAGCGGCCTTGCTTAGTCTCGGCTTCGCTGCCGGCACCGCCTTTGGCCAGGACGAACCGGCGCCTCCGGCGCCACCTCAGGCGGGTCAACAGCCCGACCAGCAACCCGCCCCAGGCATGGGAAGGCATATGGGCCGCCATCACATGCCGACGGTGGACGATCAACTGAAGCATCTGAGCAAGAAGCTGAACCTGAGTGATGACCAGCAGGCGAAACTGAAACCCATCCTCGAGGACCAGCGCAAGCAGATGGACGGGATTCGCAGTGATTCGTCGCTGTCTCGCGAAGACCGGTTCAGCAAGATGCGGGAGATTCGGCAAAGCTCCGACACTCAGATCAAGAGCGTGCTGAACGACGACCAGCAGAAGGATTTCGACAAGATGCGCGAAGAGCAGGCCGACCGGATGAAGCGATGGCACAGAGGAGGCGATAACGCTCCTCCGGCCGGGGCTGCTCCGGACAGTCAGCAGTAAACGGCGTCGGACCCCGGACTTCGGACCTCGGCCAATCGAGGCGGGTCCGAGGTCCGAAGTCGGATTTTCTCCCCGAAGCCTCTGGGCTGGGTAATTCTTTTGCGTCGCCCGCAAGAGTTGCCTGGTTCAGGGGCTCTCTTTTTGTCCCATGTGGGCGCGAGCGTCCCGCTCGTGCAGAACCGGAAACCGCGAGGAGACAGTCCCCTTCGGTCGTTGGGCCAGGCTCGACCGATACTGATCACCGTCAGAAAAGCGGAGCGCTGCCTCGCCGAGCAACCGGGGGCGGCTGTCCTGCACGAGCGGGACGCTCGCGCCCACATTTATCCTGCCTGTGGCATCTCGCACATGAGCGCCAGCAGATTCTGTTCAGAGTCGCGGAAGAACGTCATCCACAGATCGTGGGTGGGCATTTTTGCGATCAGGTGCGGCGCGTCTTCGAAGTGCACGCCATGATTCAGCATTTGCCGGTGGGCGCCGGCGATGTCGGGTACAGTAAAGTACAGAATTGAGCTGGGGTGGTCGAACTCCGGCTTC
>DATGYF010000594.1:0-2079 GCA_035298145.1 Terriglobales bacterium
GCCAGCGCTGCGAGCAAGCCTTCAGGACTGTAAATCAAAAAAGTAGCGCCGGCATCTTGCCGGCTGTCCGAGGGCATCCTCCCCTCGGGGGTGAGGGCGAGACGCCCTCACGACAGCCGCCGCGACGGCGGCGCTACCCTCCGGCTATTGCGAGTGTCGCCAGCGCTGCGAGCAAGCCTTCAGGACTGTAAATCAAAAGTAGCGCCGGCATCTTGCCGGCTGTCCCGAGGGCATCCTGCCCTCGGGGGTGAAGGCGAGACGCCCTAACGACAGCCGCCGGGACGGCGGCGCTACCCTGCGGCTATTGCGCCGGCTCCGCATTCTTCAAGGCATCGTTGAGGCCCTGGCTGCTTCTCAGCGGTCCGCCTTCGATTACGCGCCAGCCATCATCATAGCGAGCGAAGCCCACCGTTGAATTGTATTCGGTGCCGTTAGCGTAAAGGGCAGCGCCCACTTCATTCACCGGCGCCCAGCGCCACTGGAAATCTACATCGGCGAAATTCCCGTTCTTGCGGATGCCGCTCAACCCCAGCAGTTCCCGCTGCGCCACCGGCACGCTGATGTACTGCGAAGTGGCGGCAGTCGCGGCAACCCAGTCGCGCAGAGCGTCCACACCCAGAGGCGAGATCACGATGTCCCAACATGGCGCCGGTCCAAGATCAGCGCTGCAGGCGGCGCCCGTGGCGGTAATCCAGCCATGCCGGCGCAGCACCAGATATTCCGGCGAATTGTAATCCTTGTTGGAGATGACCCCGGTGCGCAGCCAGAACAGCTGCGTGGTTTTGAAAGTTTCAGAGCCCGCGATCAGGTCCGTCGCCAGCCGCCGCGTAAGGAAGTCGCGGGGCGAACAGGCAACGGTAAGACACAACACCGCGAAGATGAAGGCCGCTTGCCGTCGTCGCATCCTAGCTCGGGATTGTAACCAAACGCGAGCTTCCCCGCGGCAAGAAAGGACGGCCGGCGACCTGCCCTTCAAACCTGGGCGCCCACCGCCCCGGAATCACCGCCTGGCAGGAGGGGCACTTGCCGTCCGGAGTTACGCGGTAATCCTGCACAAAATAACCGCTCCGTCTGATCAGCGTATCGCCGCAGTGATGACAGCGCGTGTCTTCAAGATCGCCGACTTGGCCGGGCAGATTTCCCGCGTAAACGTAGCGCAGACCGGCTTTTCGGCCGATCTCGGCGGCGCGCACCAAATCGTTCGGACGAGTGTCGGCCGGGTCATCCATTTTGTAGTCTTTGTGGAAAGCAGTTACATGCCAGGGAATGTAAGGCGAGACGCCGGCCAGAAAATCGGCGAGGCCTTTCAGTTCGGCGTCGGAATCATTGAAACCCGGAATCAGCAGAGTAACGATCTCCAGCCACACTCCCATGTCATACAGGGCCCGAATAGTTTCGAGAATGGGCCCGATCCTTCCTCCCAGTTCGTGGTAGTGGCGATCGTCGAAGCTCTTGAGATCGACCTTGTAGAGATCCACCCAGGGCCGGATGTATTCCAGCACCTGCGGGGTGCCGTTTCCGTTCGATACAAAGCCGGTGATGAGTCCGGCAGTCCGGGCCTGCTTGAATATCTCGACCGCCCACTCGGCGGTAATCAGCGGCTCGTTGTAGGTGCTGACCAGAACCCTTGCTCCCTGTCGCAGGGCATCCTGCACCATGGCCTCGGGCGAGGCCAGCAACGGCGCGGACACCGCGTCCGGATCGCGCAGCGCCTGAGAAGTTACCCAGTTCTGACAGTATGTACAATGCAGATCGCAGCCCAGCATTCCGAAACTGTAGGCCAGCGCGCCCGGATAGGCATGGAAGAAAGGCTTCTTTTCTACGGGATCGCACTGCACTCCGCCCACGTAGCCCCATGGGACATAGAGCACGCCGCCCTGGTTGTAGCGCACTTTGCAAACGCCGGGTTGACCGTCTGGAATGGGACAGCAGTGACCACAGGCGTAGCAGCGCACCCGGTTGCGATCAAGTTTCTCGTACAGATCGCCCTCACGGACATTCTGGTTGACGATGTCGCGAAGGGTCGGCACAGAATAGAACCTCTGCCTCTATTCTAGACCTTGAGAGCCTACCGGGAAG
>DATGYF010000595.1:0-2740 GCA_035298145.1 Terriglobales bacterium
TGCGGAAATTGTGGCCATTGTCGCTCCTAGAAAGCCAATTCCACCACGGAGCCTCAGAGGCACGGAGGAAATCGCTGGGACTATTGTACTTTATGCCAGGCGGCGCGATTGATTAGTTTGCAGGCGCAAAAGCGGGCCTGACTCTGTGTCCTCAGTGTCCTCTGTGGTTAATTCAGATTTTCGAAAATGCCGGCCGCCCCCATGCCCCCGCCCACGCACATGGTCACCATCCCGTAGCGTGCATTGCGGCGTTTCATCTCGCGGATGATGGTGGCGGTGAGCTTGGCCCCGGTACATCCCAGCGGATGCCCCAACGCAATCGCTCCGCCATTCGGGTTCACCCGCTCCGGATCAATCCCGGCCTCCTGGATTACCGCCAGCGACTGCGCCGCGAAGGCTTCGTTCAACTCGATTACGTCAATGTCGGAGAGTTTGAGCCCCGCCATCTTCAAGGCTTTCGGAATGGCGAACACCGGACCCAGCCCCATCTCTTCCGGCTTGTATCCCGCTGTGGCAAAAGAAACGTAGCGCACCAGCGGCTTGATCCCTAGTGCCACCGCCCGCTCTGCTGACATGACCACCGCTGCGGCAGCCCCATCGGAAGTTTGCGAGGAATTGCCCGCAGTCACCGTTCCGTGGGCATGAAACACCGGCTTGAGGGCGAGCAGGGCCTCAAGGGAAGTATCGGCCCGCGGTCCTTCGTCCACTTGGAAGATGAGTTCCTGCCGTTTCGGTTTCGAGCCGTTCGGAGTGGTGAAACTCACGTTCACCGGCACCGTTTCGTCGGCGAACCTGCCTGCCTGGATCGCAGCCAGCGCTTTCAGGTGACTGCGCAGCGAAAATTCATCCGCCATCTGCCGGGTGATGCCGAAGCGCTGTGCCAGTCGTTCGGCGGTCAGGCCCATGGTGAGATAGGCGTCAGGATAGTGATCAATCAGCCAGGGATTCGGCGAGATCTTGTGTCCGCCCATGGGAATCATGGACATCGATTCGGTTCCGCCGGCCACAATGACGTCCGCGCCGCCGCTCATGATGCGCTCCGCCGCCATGGCAATCGCCTGCAGCCCGGACGAGCAGAAGCGATTGATGGTGATCGCCGAAGTTTCCACCGGCAACCCGGCTCGCAGCGCGGCGATACGGGCAACGTTCATCCCTTGCTCGGCCTCAGGCATGGCACAGCCCAGAATCACGTCCTCGATTTCTTTGGTATCTACCTGAGGTACACGTTCAAGCGCACCCTTGATGGCGACGGCGGCCAGTTCATCGGGACGGGTTGCGCGCAGTGTGCCTTTGAAGGCGCGTCCTACAGGAGTGCGAACCGAGGAGGCAATGACGACTTCTCTCATAACGGTTTCCAGTGACTGATTTGACCAAGTCTAGCACTTGGCCGTCGCGCCGGACCCACCGAATAGCCGCCAAAATATTAGACGCATAGCTGAATGGATCAATTGGTCTTTGCCTTTAGGGCTTGCCCTCATCATTCTATTGTTGACGACCCGTAATATGTATCGTTACACTATACACGGTGATAAAGAACTTCCGCCATCGGGGACTGGAGAAGTTCTTTCGCACCGGGTCGAAGGCAGGGATTCAGCCGAAGCACGCCGTCAAGCTCCGCGTGCAGCTGTTTGCCCTCGACAATGCCAAGGGGCCGGGCGACATGAATGCTCCAGGGTGGAGGCTCCATCCTCTGGCTGGAGAACTCAAGGACCAGTGGGCGGTGTGGGTCAGCGGGAACTGGCGACTGACCTTCAGGTTCGAAGGCGAGGATGCAGTCCTCGTCAACTATCAGGACTATCACTAGGAGTTGTCTATGCCTATGCACAATCCGCCGCATCCCGGACTAGTCCTCCGCGAGTACCTCGGAGATATGGCGGTGTCGGCAGCCGCGGCCCATCTGCGGGTCACGCGCGTGACTCTATCGCGCGTGCTGAACGGCAAAGCAGGAATCTCCGCCAGCATGGCTCTCCGCCTCGGGGCTGCACTGGGGACGTCGCCGGATCTCTGGATCAACATGCAGTCCCAATACGACCTTTGGCGTGCCCGGCGAGGCAGGCAGCCTGCAGTACGGCGATTCCCGCATGTGGCGGGAAGCAATCAGGAGGATCGAAATCTGATCGCCTAGGCTTCGCTCAGGACAGGCTCTGCCCCTACATGGGCGGTTCAATTCCGCAGCGTCTTCCCCGTCTTCAGCGTGTACTGAATTCTCTCTTGCGTCTTCCGCTCGCCGCATAGCGACTTAAACGCCTCGCGCTCCAGGTCCAGAATGTACTGTTCACTCACCGGCGTGCCCGGCGTGACATTGCCGCCGCACAACACTTCCGCGACCTTGGTGGCGATCTTCACTTCGTGATCGGAGATGTATTCGCCCTGCCGCATGATGTGTACTCCCAGCCTTAGCGCTGCCAGAACGTTTTCTCCAGGCGCAGGGATATCGGTGCGGGGCTGCGGAGGTTCGTATCCCGCGCGGACCAGCTCCAGGGCGCGGGCCTTGCCGTCGGCCAGCACCCGCTCGCGGTTCATGGTGATGTTGTCCGACTCATGCAGGAAACCGAGTCCGCGCGCTTCATGGGCGGAAGTCGCAACCTTGCCGGTGGCGATGGTCTCGAAAGCTTTCTTCATTGCCTCCATCAGTTCAATGGACTCGCCGCGTCCTGGACGAATCGCCGCCGCACTATCCACCGCGCGCAGCAGCATCTCCTTGCAGCCGCCTCCGCCGGGGAGCAGACCGACGCCGACT
>DATGYF010000596.1:0-2301 GCA_035298145.1 Terriglobales bacterium
GAAACTTCTATGTGGGGAAGTTGGCTCAATCTGGTGTCACCCATGTCACCACGTCACTGAATGGTCTCTGGAAGATCGAGTTCAAGGAACATTTGGACACGAGTCGCTGGACGTGACGCTTGCGTACCTCAAAGGCAAGGACGCCGAATCCGAAGAAGCACAAGAGCACGCAAACAGCAGCAGCCTGGCACTGTATTGGTGAAAAGGGGAACAGTTTTTGTCGCCTAGCAGGCTGCTGAAAAACTGATCGGCAGCGTGTTTTGTGTCTGTTGATCTCGTTAAAAATGTCGAAGAGTTCGCTTTCCGGCGTTCTTGAGCTCTTTGGTGCTAACTCTGTACTGCTCCAGACACACGTCGACCCCGACTTACACCACGGGAACTGCAGCCAGATTGCGCATGCGCACCAGATTGTAGGCGGCGCAGGCGAAGGTGAAAATCCAATCTACCGTACACACTCCGCGATGCCGCAACTTGCGCATGAGGGCAATCGTCTTCAACCAGCCGAAGCATTCCTCGATCCGCTTCCTCTTCTTCTGGCTCAGGGCATAGCCCGAGTGCCGCGTCGTGCGGCCATCAATCGCGCTACCACCCCGCCGTCCCAGGTTCTGTGCCACATGCGGCGTCACTCGCAGATTCCGGCACTCTTTCACGAAATCCCGCGTGTCGAACCCTTTGTCGCCGCCCACCGTCAGCGGTTGGATGCCGGGAAGCTTTTCCAACATGATCAACGCCGCATCGCGCTCCGCCGTGCCGTTGGCCTGAAACACTTCTGCGTCCACGATCAGGCCGTTGCGGTTCTCAACCAGCAGGTTCCCGCAGTAACTCAACTTCGACTCCTTGCCCTCGCCTTTGCGCGCCAGCAGAGCCTCGGGATCGGTTTTCGATGCATGAGTCTGGTTCGACCTCTGCTCCCCGTGAAAGTTCACGGTGGGATTGCCCGGATCGTCCGGCGGAGGCGTGGGCGGCTTGTCCTTCGGTTGAAAGCTCTTCGCACCCGCCCAGGCTTCCAGCAGCGTCCCGTCCACCGTGAAATGCTCGTCCGAAGTCAGACCCTTCGCCCGCGCTTGCTCGACCACCCGCATCAGAAACTCCTGGGCCACATCCGCTTTCAGCAAGCGGTCGCGATTCTTGGTGAAAGTGGTCGCGTCCCAGACTTCATCGTCCGCGTTCAGTCCCACAAACCAGCGGAACAACAGGTTGTAATCCATCTCTTCCATCAACAAACGCTCGCTGCGGATCGAATACAGCATCTGCAGCAACTGTGCCCGCAACAACTTTTCCGGCGCAATCGATGGACGCCCCACGCCAGCGTACATCGCGTCGAACCGCCGGGAAAGTTGACTGAGCACTTCGTCCACCATGGTTCGGATGGCGCGCAGCGGATGATCCTTCCGCACCCGCTCCTCCGGCGACAAGTAACTGAATATATGACTCTGCTGCTGATCGTCTCCGCGCATGCCTTCTCGTATCACACAAGGCTGTGGATTAGGAGTAGTTTGTCAGCAGCCTGCTAGCTAGGACGTGTTACGGAATTTCAAAAGTCGGTGAAGCCACAATTCACAAAGACCAGAAGCTATGGGAAGACCCACACTAGGAGCTTGTCCAGACCTTTGAGCCGGGAAAATGAATGGCGATTTCTCCGTTGAGCTTGCGTTGCTTTTTCCCTGCTGTCGCAGGAATATTATACTCAAAACTCTCCCCGAGTTCTGGTGACGGCGTCAATCGTCTGGCCCAGGTTCCATCCCGGGAGATGAAACCAAGGTCGATAATCAGGTGGCAGCACCGGCTGAAGCGAGAACACCCAACTGGCACCGAGCGGAAATATCGGTCCTCGAAGAGTGCGGATGGAAGGGTGGCGCCGTCGAAGAGCGCCTTCTCGTCCCATCTGATTACGCGCTCATCATCCTCGTCGATCAAGCCGGCCACTGCTCCTGGGCTATAAGAGACCGTAGAAGACCAAGATAGTAGGCTGCGGCATCAAGTTCGCAGCGTTCCTTGTCGGTGACGTTCTGGCCATCGGTGGGCGAATACCACAACTCGCGGACTCTCTGCTGGACGGCCTGGTGTGCCCTTTCCAGTGACAGAGGCAATTTATTACGATCTTCCTCAAATAACGCTCGTCGGTATAGTTCTCCCCACTGCTCGAGTGGCATCATATGTCTCCTTGTATGTGATCTAAGAAAGAAAAACCTCAGATGCCTGACTTAGGTCAGCAGATCTGAAGGCGGAGGAGAATTGCTCACTCCGTTTTGCAAATCTAGCCCCGTTTCGCCGGTTTGCATAGCTAACAAAACTGCTAGC
>DATGYF010000597.1:0-4119 GCA_035298145.1 Terriglobales bacterium
GATGGAGTGCAGGCCGGCCTCCCGGTCAAATTCGTAGTCCTGGCAGGCATAGAGCACATCAAAACCTGCGACCCAGAACGTGACCGCTGCGGTAAGCAGCAGGATTCGTGGATCAAACGATCCGCGCACCGCAATCCAGGCTGCGGAGGGAGCAATGCCCAGCGCCAGACCAAGGACCAAATGCGACCAACGGGTAAAACGTTTGGTGTACGAGTAGAGCAACACCACGGCCAGCGCAACTGGGGAGAGCAGCAGTGCCAGGTGGGTCAGCCGGGACGCAGCCACGACGAACACCACGCAGGAGCAGACCACGAAGGTCGCGACAAATGCAGGGGTCAGCTTCCCGGCCGGCAAGGCCCGGGTCTGGGTGCGCGGATTGGCAGCGTCAATGGAAGCGTCGGCCAGCCGGTTGAACGCCATCGCGGCGGAGCGCGCCGCGACCATGGCAACGATGATCCACAGCAGTTGCTGCGCCCCGGGCAACCCGTTCGCCGCCAGCATGGCGCCGCACAAGGCAAAAGGGAGCGCAAAAACCGAATGCTCCCACTTGATCATTTCGAGAGTCACCCGCAAATTCCGCAGCACTGGCACCCCGGAATTGTAAAGCACAACCAGTGTGGCGCGGGCGCCCTCGCCCGCGGACGTTGAATTTGCCTGTGACCTTGAATTTGTTCTGATCTAGCAGTTGCTTTGGATCTAGCAGTTGCTTTGGATCTCGCAGCTCAAGCCGAATCCCCGCCGCTGATGAGCGGCACAAACCGGCAGCCTTCCCGCATAACAACCAGCGCCTTCCCACCCTGCTTGCGGACCAACTGCAACTCCTGCGCCTCCGGCGGCCCCACAGGGATGATCATGCGTCCACCCTCGCTTAGCTGGTCAAACAGCGCCGGCGGAATCTGTGCCGCAGCCGCCGAAACAATGATGGCATCGAAGGGAGCATGTTCCGGCAAGCCCTTGCTTCCGTCCCCGGTCACCACGGTGACGTTGGTCAAACCCAGGCGGGACAGATTGTCCGACGCCTGCCGTGCCAGCTCGGCATGACGTTCCACAGAGTAAACGTGCTTGGCAAGCTGAGTCAGCAAGGCGGTCTGATATCCGGAACCGGTTCCGATCTCCAGTACTTTCGACGAGGGCTCCAGCTGGAGAAGGTCCAGCATGAGGGCCACGATGTACGGTTGCGAAATTGTCTGACCCGCAGCGATGGGAAGAGGATGATCCTCGTAGGCCTGGTCGCGGTAGCGCGGCTCCACAAACTCGTGACGCGGGACAGTGGCCATGGCATTGAGCAGGCGCTGGTCGCTGATGCCGCGAACTCGCACCTGGGTCTCCACCATGTGCTGGCGTTCGACCGCGAAGCGATCGGGCTGGAGTTCGGCAACCAACGCGGCCCCAGAATACTCCTTGTGCCCTATTGCCGTTTTGGGAGCCTGACCTGTGGTGGCCTGGTATATGTGGTCGCGGGCGACTCGCCCGCGGGGGTAAGCAAAGAGCGCGGGCGAGTCGCCCGCGGCCACACCGGCAAGGCTCGCGTATCAGGCACTACTTCTTGCGCTGCCGTATCCGCACGTCGATGCTGACCACACCATTCTGGTCTCGCACTCCCACGATGGAAACGTTGCGGGTGATGTTGTACTCCGCCTGGATAATCTGCTGCGAGGCCTGGGCTACGTTGGTGGTATAGGTAAGGGTAAGGTTGTTTTTCACTTGCTGCTCGATGGTGACCGCTGGACCCGTCTGCGTGGACGAGGTTTCCGTATTCAGGCCCTGGGGATCGATCTTGATGCGACTGACGCCAAACAGTTTCTGCACCCGGTTGCTGACCGTCGCGTTCAGGGCCGCGCTCAGGATCGCGCTGGAGGTTTCCGAGTTGAAGGCCGACTGGGACTGGTTCAGCTGCGCCGATTCCTCCGAGGTCTGCCCGAACGCCAGCAGCCCGATGATGTCGGAAGTGGGCAATGGCGGCTCCGATCGGTAAGTGACATTGGGCCGGTCGATCTGGCCGTTCAGGTTCAGCGTAATGTCATAGTCGCGCACCCGGGTGGATGCCTGCAGATCCAGCACTGGCGTCGTAGTCACCGGGTTGATAAAGGTGATGTCGCCGCGTTCCAGGCGATACTTGGTTCCGTTAAACTGCACCTCGCCTTCGATGATGTCGGCGCGCCCCAGTATGACGGGTTTGCCGGCCGTCCCCCGGAGATGCAGGTCGGCGTCGCCGGAAAGCCGCAAGCTGGCGGTCTGCATCTGCAGTTCCGGAGTGGTGGCGATATGAACATCCAGGCGAATACGATTCAGCAGCCGGTTGGTCGGCGGCAGCGCTGAACCCTGCGAACGTTCCAGGTACGCCCCGAAGTCGAAGCCGGGGGTCATGGCCAGCTTCGTGACAATGATCTCGCCGTTTAATGTCGATGCGGACGAAGTTCCCACAAAATGTAAGTCGGCATTGGCGGTGGCGCTGACCCCGGGGGGATAGCGCAGGCGCACATCCTCGCCGCGCACCGTCAGGTCGAAGTTCAATTTGCCGTTGTAGGCGGTGGCGTAGCCGCCAAAGGTGACCAGGCCTCCGCCGGTGTGGGCGGTGAGACTCTGCACCTGCAGCCGGTCCTGATTAAAGATCAGCGAGCCGTTGATGTCGCTCAGCGCGCTGGGCAGATCGATATAGGCGATGGCCCCATGGTCAACTTTAAGCTGGCCTTGGGTAAGGGGTTTGGCCACCGTGCCTCCCACCGACAAGTCAACCGAAACCGCGCCCGAAGAAGTGAAGTCGGGATTGAGACTTTCGATCAGCTTCAGATTCACCCGGCCCTGCGCGCGCAAGTCAAGTTCGCGGTCTCCGCTCAGGCGCACCTTGCCGGTCGCAGAAATATCGGTGTCCTCTCCCACCAGATGGAACTGGTCAATCTGCAGGGTCTGCTCGGCCATCGAAAAACGGATGGGGCCCTGGTTCTTGATTTTTACGTCTTCGACATCGGCGTCGAGGTTGTCCACATTGGCGGTGAATTGCAATTCGCGGGGCCGCCGCAACGGACCCACCATGTGCACTTCACCGTCCGCCCGCGAATGTCCGTTCACCGCCCCGCGCAGGTAGGTTTTGAAGATCGCGTCCAGCTCCAGCTGGTGGAAGCGGAAATACACGTCCGCGGGCCAGTCTTCGCGCAGATGCACGTTGCCATCGATCTTGAGGTCTGCCTGTTCGAACTGGGATTGTCCCGTGATACGCAGTTCCGGCCCCTGCGACACCGCATTGATGGTGAAGTCACCGGCGCGTTCCTGGTCGAACGTAAGATCATGGAGATGAATGGCCGCGTTGAGCCGGGGAGCTTCCAGAGTGCCGGATCCTTCGGCAGTGAAGTCGGCGCGGCCGGTCACTGCGATGCGCCCGCTCTGCAGCGTGGTGACACGCGCCAGGTCAAAGTTGTTCCCGGTCAGATTGAAGCGATAGGCATGACTCGATAGATTGTAGGTGGCCCCGCCGGCGACGTTGGACTCGCGGTAGGCCATCTGAATATTCTTGAGCTCGACTTCCGCTCCTTTGAAGTTCAAGTTCGAGGTCAAGCGCTGGACCGGTTCGCCATAGATACTTCCGTCGCGCAGCTGCATGCTGCCTTCCCCTTGCGGAACAGAGCGCGTTCCCGACAAACTCATGTGAAGATCCACAATCCCCGTCACTGGATAGGAGTAACCCGCCAGGGCAAGAATGCCGGTCAAGTCCGCATTCTGCGTATCCAGGTGCGCCTGGAAGGAACTGCTATCGGTGAACTGCCTGGCCGCAAGTTGGGCGTGAAAATCAAATTTGAGCGAATCTGGATCGCGGCTCAGCGTGCCGTTGCGCACCGCGAACACTGAGGGTGACAGTTGAATGTCGGCCTGCAGGGCGTTCCAGTTGATGGTCTTCTCGGGGGTGTAAGCGGTGGCCGGAATCGTGGTCTCGAAGTCCTGCGACTGCAAGTTGCCCGCGATGGCAATCTGGCTGAGCTTTCCCGTGGCTGTACCGTTGAACGAGGCGTGCCCTTTGAGCTTTACCGGGATTTCTCCCGCGTACCCCGCCGCGCTGAAAACCGGCTGCCATTCGCCGAGGTTCGTCGTGTTCACCACGAGTTTGAGCGCTGCACTGGAGGAAAG
>DATGYF010000598.1:0-3782 GCA_035298145.1 Terriglobales bacterium
GACCATGCTGGACAATGCCATCACCATCAAGCCGCGCCGCCAGATGTCGGTGCAGTTCTCCGGTGGCGAGCCCACGCTTTCGCCGTACTTCCTGGATGCCGTCCGCTACGCCCGCAAGGTTGGATACAACTCGGTGCAGGCCGCAACCAACGGAATCGAATTTGCCAAGAGCTTTGAATTCGCGCAGCAGGCCGCGGAAGCTGGCATGCGCTATGCCTATCTCCAGTTCGACGGAATCGGCAACGCCGCCAACGCTCACCGCAAAGTCGGCAACCTGTTCGATGTGAAGCTGAAGGCGATTGAGAATATGCACAAGGCCGGTATCGAAATCGTTCCGGTCGTGACCATCGTCAACGGCATCAACAACGAGCAGGTCGGACGCATCATCAAGTTCGCGCTGGACAATCCCAAGACCATCGGATTCCTCTCGTTTCAACCGGTGTCGTTCACCGGACGCGATGAAGCTGTCACCGATGATCGCCGCGAAGCGCAGCGCTACACGCTTTCTCATCTGGCGCACGATGTTAAAAACCAGACCGGCCTGGGCGAGCCCGCCCGCGACTGGTTCCCCATTTCGTTCATGGGAACCTTCTCTGACTGGGCTGACCTGATGCACGTCAATGATTCCAACAATGACTGGGGTCAATTGAGCTGTGGATGCCATCCGAACTGCGGAACCGGCATGGCGCTCATGATCGACAAGGAAACCAAGGAAGCGGTTCCGGTCACGGCGTTCCTGAAGGGCGATCAGCTGGCCAAGGACATTGCCAAGGTCAACGACGCCGCTCGCGGCAAGTTCCTGACCGTGGTCGGCATGGCACTCTGCCTGATGAAGAACTACGATCCCTTCCAGTCTCCGACGCATTTCAAGCTGATGGACCTGTTGAAGAAGTTCGACAAAAACTTCAACGCCACCGGCAAGAACTATGGCAAGGTTGGTCCGGACCGCACCATCGACGACGTGATGAAGCGCCGTCAGGACCGCTGGAACTTCCTGTTTATCGCGGGAATGTGGTTCCAAGACCTGTTCAACTACGACTTCCGCCGCACCGAGCAGTGCATCATTCCTTACGCCACGCAGGAAGGTGAAATTTCCTTCTGCGCGTACAACACCGGTGTGGGCTGGCGCAACATCATCGAGAAGATGCACATGACGGCCACGCTCACCAAGTGGTATGACGAGCATGGACGCCACGAAATCTTTGCGGGTGGCAAGAACGTGAAGATGGAATCGGTGGAGCACGGACTGGTCCTGAAAGAAGAACTGGTCACCAACGAAGAGCAGCACGATCTGGACAAGCTGGGCATCGCCAAGAACTCGCGTGAAGAAAAGATGCGGGCCCGCGACGCCAAGCAGAAAGAAGATCCCGCCTACAACGCCCGCATGGCTGCGCTTTATCGCGAAGTCGTGCTGAAGGAGAAGCCGGTGGTGGCAGAGAACGGCTTTATCCCGCTCGGCGCTCTCTCGAACCCGTCGAATGGTGGCATCGCTCCGGCCCCGGCCAAGTCGGAAGCCGAGCCGGTGCTGGGAGACTAAGCAGAGCAGTTTCTGTTTTCTTAAAGGCCGCCTGGTAAGCGGCCTTTTTCTTGCTTAATGGAGGACGGGCGTCCCGCCCGTCCCACCAACGTTAGCGCAAGACGGGCGGGACGCCCGTCCTCCATTGCACCCTCCTTGACTTCGCAGCGGGTTCAGACTACTCTCCGCCCAACTCCGGGTTACCCTTTTTCATTGCTTGGCGCCAGGCCCTTTCCAGAAATCTGAATCAAATCTACTTCGCGACCGAGGAGGTCAGCATCCATGAAAAGATTCACAGGGTTGCTGTTAGGGACATGCATGTTAGCCGGTGGAATCAGTATTGCGGTGGCGCAGGAGACCACTCCGCCGCCCAAAGTGCTTGCAGTCTTCCGCGAGTTTGTTAAGCCGGGTAAAGGCGGCGCGTTGCATGAAAAATCCGAAAGCGCTTTCGTGCAAGCCATGACGCGTGCCAAATGGCCGACTCACTATTTTGCCGCGAGTTCAATTACGGGGAAACCACGAGTGTTGTTCTTCACGGGCTACGACTCCTTCGAAGACTGGGAGAAGGACGTGCAGGCGACGCAGAAGAACGCGACGCTTTCCGCCGCACTCGACCGGGCCGGGGCCGCCGACGGTGAACTGTTGAGCGATTCCGACTCCGCCGCGCTGGTCTATAGCGACGAATACAGCCTGCGTTCGGCAGTGGACATCGCCCATATGCGGTATTTCGAGATCTCCCTGTACCGCGTGCGTCCGGGACATGACGAAGACTGGAATACCATCGTCAAGATGGTCAAGGCAGCCTACGACAAGATGCCCGACGTGCACTGGGCCACCTATCGCGCTCTGTACGGCCAGGAGGGCAACACCTACATCGTCTTCACGGCCATGAAGTCGGCGGCGGAGATCGACCAGAGTTTTACCCAGGACAAGCAGTTCATGGCTAATATGGGCGAAGACGGTATGAAGAAGTTCAGCGAGTTGCTGGCCGCGGCCATTGAGACCAGCCAGCACAACCTGTTTGCGTTCTCTCCGTCCATGAGCTATCCGCGGGATGAGTGGATCAAGGCCGACCCGGATTTCTGGAAGCCCAAAGCGCATGCCGCGGCAGCATCGAAGAAAGTCGAAGAAAAGCCGGCGCAGTAATCCGATCCAGGGACAACAATAGAGGCCGCCACTCAGGCGGCCTTTTTGCTTGGATGGAGGACGCCCGTCCCGCACAAGCGTTTGCGCCAGACGGGCGGGACGCTCGTCCTCCATCGAACCGATTGACATCTGCGTGACAATTCACAGCGTGAGCTGCGCTATAGTCGAAATCGCCGTAACCCCGTTCATAAGGAGATTATCTATGGCCGATGTTCATGTCGCACTCTGGGTTCGTCTGGACGCCAAGCCTGGCAAGGAGAAGGAAGTTGCTGACTTTCTCCGCGGCGGCCTGGCCCTTGTCCAGGAGGAGCCGGCGACGATCGCCTGGTTTGCCATCAAGATGGGACCGTCAACCTTCGGAATCTTCGATGCCTTCCCCAATGAAGCCGGCCGTCAGGCGCACCTTTCGGGACGCGTGGCTGCGGCTTTGATGGCGAAAGCTCCAGAGCTGCTGGCCAAGCCCCCGGCCATCGAGAAAATCGATGTGCTGGCTGCCAAGCTCCCGTAGCCTTGCGGGGACAACCCTGTAGGGGTTACTTTAGGGGTTGATCAATGAGTTTTAAGGATCACAACATAACAAATGGGAAGATAATCAGTTACAGCGGTCTGCGTCGCGCTCAGCCATTTGAGCATCCAATAGCCATGGACAACAATGCGATATTCGACGAGAAGTACAGAGTTATCGCCATTGACGAGCAGAATCTCATTCTCCGGGGCATCCGCAGCGGAGAGGTCCTAACTATAAAGAATGCGGATCCGGAAAACCCGCTCACCGCAAAAGACTACCCCCCAGGGAAGCTCATCGCCCTGAATGATCCATCCACCGACATCAACAGCTGATTACTGTATCTTTTTTGGGTCGGACACTCCCTTCGACCTGGCTCAGGGCAGGCCCTTTCCGACGCCTTTGAATTTGCCTTCAGTTTGGACGATTGATCGCTCGAGAGGGCTTTCATTCAGCCAAATTCAAGCCCGAAGTCAAAAGCGTCGGGCAAAGCCTGCCCTGGGCGAAGTCGAAGGGAGTGTCCGACCCACAATCTGCCTACCCTGACTCCCCCAATTGGTGATAAAAGACTTAGGCATGCTTTGCCCTGTCGGCTTTCCTGGCGGGTTCCCGTGA
>DATGYF010000599.1:0-12245 GCA_035298145.1 Terriglobales bacterium
GACGCCGGAAAGTCTTGCAACTGAAATTTCACGAGAGATCGAGTTCAGGATATCAGGAGCGCGGAGGTTGGACGGTAGTAGTTATTCAGCACTCCGAAGATCTTTGATGAGACGGAAAGAAAACTTGGCTTCAAGTCCGGCCGCCGTTTTCGCGCGCAGGGTGTGACTCTTTTTCCATCCTTTCCCGGGCGCAAAATCGGGCAAGTGAGAAGGAGTGAGCGTTCTTGCTCAGAATCATGGCATGCCAATCGTTAGGCTGAAAACAGAAGACCTCAGAAGCGGAGGAAACGCGCATGACTACCGTTGAACTCGAACTGGCGACTACGAAGGCCACTCTAGGCGCCGGCGCCCGGATGAAAGCCCTGGTTTACCACGGACCCGGCAAGTATGCGTGGGAAGACAAGCCACGGCCCGCCATCCAGGATCCGGGCGACGCGATTGTGCGAATTACCACGACCACGATTTGCGGAACCGATCTCCACATCCTGAAGGGCGATCTCCCTGCGGTGACCGATGGACGCATTCTCGGCCACGAGGGCATTGGTGTGGTCGAGCAAGTCGGGACCGGGGTCTCGGAGTTTCATGTGGGAGACAAGGTCATCATTTCGTGCGTCACGGCGTGTCTGAAGTGCGACTTCTGCAAGCGAGGCATGTATTCCCACTGCCGTCACGGCGGCTGGATTCTGGGCTATACCCTGGACGGAACGCAGGCGGAGTATGTGCGCATTCCCCAGGCTGATGGAAGCCTTTACAGTTTTCCCGCGGGAGGAGACGAAGAAGCCCTGGTGATGTTAAGCGACATTCTGCCGACTGGCTTTGAGTGCGGCGTGCTCAATGGAAAAGTAAAACCGGGCGACACGGTGGCCATCGTGGGTGCGGGACCGGTGGGGTTGGCCGTTCTGCTGACCGCGCAATTCTATTCACCGGCGGCAATCTTCATGATTGATCTGGATGACAAGCGCCTCGCGGTTGCCAAACAGTTCGGCGCCACCAACCTGATCAACAGCGCGGACGGACATGCTGCCCATCACGTCATGGAACTGACCGAGGGGGCCGGCGTCGATGTTGCCATCGAAGCAGTCGGGATTCCCGCCACCTTCGATATCTGCCAGGCCATTGTGGCGGCGGGAGGGCACATTGCGAACGTGGGTGTCCATGGCAAACCCGTGGAACTGCATATGGAGAAACTCTGGGACCGCAATATCTCGCTCACTACGCGATTGGTAGACACGGTAACCACGCCGATGCTGCTGAAAGTGGTGCGTTCGGGCAAGTTACAGCCCAGCCAGCTCGTGACTCACCGATTTGCTATGAACGACATCATGAAGGCCTATGATACGTTTGGGCACGCGGCCAAAGAGGGCGCCCTTAAGGTGGTTCTCACCAATGCCGGGCCTCGTGGATGAGGTGATCCCGTCGCGGTCAGGCCGAGCCTTTGAGCTCTGAAATAAAATCGCGCGCCCGAGAGCGCGCGATCAAGACCAACGGCGACCGGCCAGCGACTAGCCCGCCTTGCTCTTCAGCACCTGAATCGCCTTGTGCAGCTGTTCGTCTTCCTGCGGGGGCTTGGTCTTGTCTTCCTCAGCCGGAGCGGCATTATCCTCATCTTCGGGAAGCGCGGCATCGTCGTCACCGTCCGCGATCACTATGTTCGGGGTGACCGCGCTGTCCTGGATGGCTTTCCCGCTGGGCGAGTAATACTTGGCGATCGACAGAATCAACGCCGAGCCATCGGGGAGCGGAATGGTTTTCTGAATCGAGCCATCACCGAAAGTCTTGTCGCCTACAACATCTCCACGAGCGTTTTCTAGAACAGCCGCAGCTACTACTTCAGCCGGTCCAGCCGTGCCCTTGTTCACCAGGACGACCAGGGGCAGGTTGGTGATGGCCTTGGAAGCGTCCGCGTTGAAAGCCTCGCGCGGGTACTTCTGGCCTTGCAGATAGGTGATGGTGCCATGGTTGAGGAACAAGTTGGCCGCGGCGATGCCTTCCGATTCCTCGCCCTCGGCGCAATTGCGCAAGTCAAGAATCAGCTTTCTGGCTCCGGATTTCTGCAACGCGCGAACTTTCGCCGCGACTTCCTGGGCCTTGCCTTTACTGAAAGCATCCACCTGGATGTAGCCGATGCCGTCCTCAACCATTTTGTCGGTTACCGGCGGCACGGTGACGATATCGCGGGTGATAACCATTTTCGTCGGCTCAGCGCGACGGGCTCGCACCACGGAAACGTTCAGGTTCGAACCAGGTTGCCCCATCAGCAGGTTGTGGATTTCGGCGAGTGACATCTCGCGCGTACTCTTGCCCTCAATGGCCTCAAAAATGTCGCTGGCCTGTATGCCGGCCTTGTCAGCGGGACCTCCGGGAATTACCGAGATGACCGCGGCATAGCCAAAGCGCTTGGACACCGCTGCCCCGATCTCGCCTTTAGCCTCGGTCTGATTGGCCTTGTACTCTTTGAACTCAGAGGCAGTCAGGTAACTCGAGTTGGGGTCCAGCGACTCCAGCAGGCCGTGCAGTGCGCCATCGGTCACCAGCGGGATGTTGGGTTCTTCTACATACTCGCTGCGCACCCGCGAAAGCACTTCGCTGTAAACCTGTAATTGCCGGTAGGAGCCATCGTTGTTGGAGGCGCGAACGCCGTCCAATCCGCCCACGTAGATGAACAGCAGAACAGCGGCGGAGGAAACTACAATTGCAGCCTTGGTCTTCATGGACATCGGATTTGATCTTCTTTGGAAGAGAAATTATTCCTTGCGCGCTAACCCGGATATTATATCTGCTTTGATGCCGGATTACTGCGCTTTGCTTCGGGCAAAAATGACCTTCAGTAACCGCCGCGCAGGTTTTGGACTCACGCCCGCCTCGCCCTCCGCAAGCATTCACTCAAAAGGACTTACGTCGTACCTTCCATACACCGGTTTGGTGTATATTTCTCCCGGCTCGAAAGGTGAAAATAATGCGATTTCATCTGGCATTGATCTTTGTGGTTACGGCTGCCCTCATTTCAGGGTCGGTTCCACTGGCGCAAGCGCAGTCGGCAGAATGGAAGCAGCTGTTTGATGGCAAGGACCTGGTGGGATGGAAGCACGTTGGTCCCGGCGAAATGACGGTCGAGGACGGCCTGATCCGCACCCACGGCGGCATGGGGCTGCTCTACTGGACGGGTGGAACGCTGGGCGACTGCGTGATCCGCGTCGTGTTCAAGATGCGCGATCACAACGATAATTCCGGCGTTTACATCCGCATTCCGATCGAGCCTCGGGAAGCCTGGATGCCGGTGCACTACGGATATGAAGTGCAAATCGACAACGAGCCGGAAAAATCCAACGAAGATGACTATCACGCAACCGGCACTCTGTATTCGCTGACCAAGGCACTGGCCCGTCCCGGCAAACCCGGGCCGGAGTGGAACACCATGGAAATTACGCTCGATGGTCCGCACACTAACGTCGTGGTCAACGGCGTGAAGGTGACCGAGTTCACCGAAGGCGATCCCGTGCCCGCGAAGAAATTCGACTTCGAACCGCAACGCGGCCCGCGCCCCCAGGAAGGTTATATCGGGTTGCAGAATCACAGCGACAATGACATCGTTTTCTTCAAGGAAGTTGCGGTGAAGATGTTGAAGAAATAGCAGCCGTGGGGACTGGCTGAAGACTGACGACCACGACTGAAGACTGATCGGGAGGCTTAATGAACAGGAACCGTTTCTCGCGGCGTGAATTCATCGGATTGGGCGCAGCAGCCGGCGCAGCGCTGGGGCTGAAGACCATCGTGCTTGATCCGGACCCGCTCTGGGCTTTGCCCCAAACCATGGCCGCCAGCGATCGGGTGCGGTTCGGCATGCTCGGGATCGGCATGCAGGGGTCGGGACTGCTGACCAACGCGATCGAGTTGCCGGGAGTGGAATGTGCAGCCGCCTGCGATCTTTATGATGGCCGCCACACTCTGGCGAAAGAGATCGTCCGTCCTGATCTACCCACCACGCGGCGCTATCACGAATTGCTGGCGAACAAGGACATCGATTGCATCGTGGCCGCGGTTCCGGATCATTGGCACAAGCAGGTGGTGGTGGACGCGGTCAGTGCGGGCAAGGACATCTACATCGAGAAACCCATGTCGCACACCGCCGAAGAAGGCGTAGAGATGGTGGCGGCTGCAAAAAAGGCTAATCGCATCGTCCAGGTAGGCTCACAGCGGGTGAGTTCGGTGATCTGCGCCAAAGCGAAGGAGTTGGTGGCGCAGGGAGCGCTCGGGGACCTGATGCTGGTGGAAGGTTCGCTCGGCCGCAACGATCCCACCGGAGCGTGGGAGTATCCGCCGCCCCCCGATTTGTCCCCGCAAACTCTGGACTGGGACACTTGGCAGGGAACCGTGCCCAAGCGGCAGTTCGATCCCCTCATCTTTGCCCGCTGGCGTTGCTGGAAGGAATACGGTACCGGTGTGGCCGGCGATCTGCTGGTCCACCTGGTGAGCGGAATGCAGTATGTGCTGGGTATCAATGAAGCGCCGAAGCAGGCCATGGCCATGGGCGGAATCCTGCGCTGGAAGGATGGCCGGAACATGCCGGACGTGCACTGCACGCTGTTTAAGTACGGCGAAGTTCCGGTTTACCTGCGCCTGAATCTCGGAACCGAGATGCCTGAAACTTATCGCTTTCAGGGTTCGAAGGGCATCCTGGAACTGACCGAGTTCAACCTTACCTACACTCCGCAGGCGGGCGTGGATACCAGTCCCAGTTATTACGCATCGGGTTTTCCCAAGGCCATGCGGGAGGAATATTTCAAGAAGTGGCACGAAGAACACGATGCCGTGCCTGGCAAGGAGCCGGCCCTGGAGGGCGTGAACTATCGCAGCGCGTCCTGGGATGACGTCAAACCCCACCTGTGGAATTTCTTCCAGGCGGTGCGCACCCGCAAGCCGGTGGTGGAGGACGTAGTGTTTGGCCATCACGCGGCGCTGGCTTGCCACATGGCAAACCAATCGTACTTCCGCAAGACTGCCGTGACCTGGGACGAGGGCTCGAAGACGATCAAGAGCTAAGGGCGGCCGTCGGACCTCGGGCGTCAGACCTCAGACGTCCGAACTTGGGATGGGCAGAGGTCGAGCGCGTGATGGCCGATGATGTACTCGGCTGAAGAAATTCGTCGGTATTCATTGGTTAAGGCCTGGGGTTGCTGAGATCCGACGCCTGTCCGACGGCCGCTCCCAAGCGGCGAAGTGCCGCCACCACTTTATCCAGTTCCTGTTGCTGAAACAGCCGAATGCCCGCGAGTCCGGCTGCTCCGGCCTGAATGCAAACCGACGCATTTTCCAGTGTGACGCCGCCCAGCGCAATCACTGGAATTTTTTCCTGACAAGCTTCATGCAAGACTTCGAGACCCGTGGGGCGGGTGCTCCCCCCAGCCTTGTACTTTTCAAAGACTGGCCCAAAGACCGCGAAATCAGCTCCTCCTTCCGCGGCGCAGGCGACCTCGGCCCGGGTGTGGCACGAGACCCCAATCGTCGCGCGAGTGCCCGCGCCACTATGGCTCCAGATCGCTCGCACCTCGGCGGGAGAAATGTCATCCGAGCGCAGGTGCACCCCATTGGCTCCGCACGCGAGAGCAATGTCGGTGTGGGTGTTTATCAGAACACCAGTATTCAGTTTGCTGTTCTCGGTTCTCAGTTGGACGATTTCACGCGCCAGGAGTTCGAGGTCGTGGGCGGAGAGGTCTTTTTCGCGCAGTTGGATGTAATCCACGCCGCAGCGGGCGGCATGGCTCACGGTTGCGAGTAGTTGAGCACGGCGGGAATCTGCGTCACCCGAAAACTGAGAGCGGTCGGTGATGTAGTAGAGAAGCATTCCGTCGTCAATCTTCTGTCAATCCGACCCTGACGACTGAAGACTGAAGACTGGGTTAAGGATTGGTCTTCGCAATCTCCGGCATGGCTTCAGGCGTCTTCGGTTGCGGCCCCAGATGATACTTGACCAGACCGTCGCGAAGAAACTCAAAGCCCTCTTCCGGAGAATCTACCATGCGGAACAAATCCAAATCAGCGGCGGAAATGGTGCCGGCATCGATCATGGCGTCAAAATTGATCAGGCTCTTCCAGTACGCGCTGCCATAAATAACGACCAGGATCTTCTTGGCCAGTTTCTGGGTCTGGGCCAGGGTCAGGATCTCAAAAAGTTCATCCAGGGTCCCGAAGCCGCCGGGAAAGATCACCAGGGCTTTGGCCAGATAGGCGAACCAGAACTTGCGCATGAAGAAATAGTGGAACTCAAAATTGAGCGACGGCGTGATGTACGGGTTCGGATTCTGTTCAAACGGCAGATTGATGTTAAGCCCAATGGTTTTTCCGCCCGCTTCCTGAGCGCCGAGGTTGGCGGCTTCCATGATGCCGGGGCCTCCCCCCGTGGTTACGACGAAGCGCCGCCTGCGGGCTGGAATCTGGGCTGACCATTGGGTCAGTAGGAAAGCAAGGCGGCGCGCGTCCTCGTAATAGCGCGCCATGTCCACCGAAGCCAGCGCCTTTTTCAGTTCCGCCGGCTGTTGCCCTCCCAGTCCCTTTTCGAGTTCGCTGAGCTTGTGGTCGGCGTCCGAGCGGCTGTGAAAGCGCGCTGAGCCGAAGAAAACGACCGTATCCTGGATCTGTTCTCGCCGGAATCGGGAGAGCGGCTCCATGTATTCGGAGAGGAGGCGCAAAACGCGCCCGTCCGGGCTATTGAGGAAGGATTCGTTCTCGTACGCCAGGGGCGCGGACTTGAGTTTAACGTCACTCATGTTGAGCTTGTCTTTCCGTCAGGGCCGGATTCCGTCGTGGAAGTGAACTGCCTCCCAAAAACCGATCCAGATATCGAGCAGTCCCAAACCGCTGCACAGGCCGCGAACAAAGCCGTTGGCAACGAAAGTCCGCAAGCCGGGAGAAGCCAGCAGGAAGTAGTTGTCTGTCCATTCCGGCCGCCAGGGCAGAATTACCAACAGCACGCCCATGCTGGCACAGAAGAAAACGAACAGCAGCACCAGAATCCGGTGCAGCCAGAGTTGAAAGCCGGTCCGATGAAGCTCGGCGCCAGGGCCGGGCGAGCCTTCGAGGCCGCGTCCGCCAAGTGCTTCTTCAGGCAGGGCCTCGGAAGGAACTTTGTTGATGGAAGACTCCGGACTTGCGGTCACATCGCGCCCCCATGGTTCGTGAATGCGACCGGCTGGTGCTCTCCCGCGTCCGCCGCCCCCAGGCATAGAAGGAAACCCATTCCGTCATTCTACGACTTCAGAGCTTTGATGCGCTCGCCTACATCGCGATAATCGATATTGGTGCCGTAAACCTCCGTGAAATAGTTCAGGGCCGCGGTCTTGTTGCCGGCAGCTTCGTAGGACGAGGCCAATTCGTAGTTCAGGGCCGTGCGGGTTTCTTCGTCAATGTTGGGCAGCTTGAGGGCCTTTTCATACCAGCGGATCGCCGCCTCGGCCACGCCCTTGTCGAGGAAGCACTGGGCCAGCCAGGTATAAGTCTGCATCAGTTGCGGGAAGCTGTGGCCCCGATCCACCGCCTGGCACACCTTCTGCAGTTCCCCGATGGCTTCATCCAGCAATCCCATTTCGCGGAAGGCGACGCCGAGATTGTAATGAGTCTCGGGATCTTCCTGGGCACTGGCGGAGTCGTCTTCCAGTTCGTGCTTCAGCTCGCCGAACATATCGGCCAGGTCCACGCTGGCGGCGGCCGCCTGCGGCGCTGCCGCTGCGACTTCAGGAGCCAGAGTCCGCTTCTTGGTGGGCTGATAGGTGAAAGTGGGGGCGGGAGCGGCAACCGGAGCTGGACCTTCCACCGCCGGAGCCGGCGCTGCTGCGGCAGCGGCGTGGATGGGAGTTGCCGACCGCGACTCGCGCGCCACCGCGGGCTGTTCATGCGGTGCGGGTGGAGGCGGCAGGAAGCCGTCACCCAGAGAAGCTTCCAGGTCGGAGACGAATTCGCCCAATACTCCCGCAGGCTCGGCTGGCGGGCTGGCCTGGGCAAATTCCGTCATGGCCGGTGCCGGCGCTGGCGCTATCGGGCGGATCGGGATCTTGAATTCCTGATGCTGCGCGGCCGGAATTTCATCGGCCTCGTCCACGGAAAACTCTTCGACTACTTCAGGCGGTTTCGAACTGGTTTGAGCCTCGGCGACCTCAATTTCCTGCTTCACGGCCGCCAGTTGATCTGCTCCTGGCTTCAACTTTTCCAGTTTGGCGAAGACCAGGCGGGCTTGTTCGACCATGGAGTGTGCGAGGTAAAAACGCAGCTCTTCGATCGTTTCCGCGATGCTCTCCGACCGGCTCTGGTCGGCTTCCACGTCAGAAGCGTCCGCACTTTCGGCGAAGGCAGCCGGCGCCGGCTCCTCCGTTACCTCGCCCTCCCACTCCGCGGAAATGTCAATTTCGCTTTCCGGGGCCGGTGCTTCGGAACGGACCTCGAATTCGCTCGATGCGGCTGCGGCAGGCGAACCGGTCTGGTGAAAAAATAGTCCGGAGGATAAAGGTGCGGGGGCGGAAAATGCCGGAGCTTCCGCAACCTCAGCTGGGTCGAAATGATCAATGGCGGGCGTCGCCATGGTCGCGGGCGCGAATGGCATCGCAGCCATCGTGTCGCTTTCTTTATGCGACTTGGCGGATGTGCGCTCCTCGTACTTCCCGGCCAGATCGCTATAGCGGCTGGCTTCATCCGGATGCCCGGCATCGTGATAGAGCTGTTCCAGATTGCGGCAGCAGACCGCGGCTTCACTGAAGCGGCCGGCGCGGGTATGCAATGCGGCCAGGCGCTGGTTGAGGCGCAGGTCGCGCGGGGCCTTGGGCAAGGCGGACATGAGAGGTCCCAGGGCCTTCGCCGGCATATTGTAGGAAACGAACAGTTCGGCGTCGGTCAGCGCGGCCCGCACCGCCAGGGCGACGTCGTCGGCATAACGCTGGTCGATAAACGGAGCGGTGGCTTCGAGTTCCTCCACCAGAACCGCGCCCTCTTCTGGAGTGATGAGCCGCGAGCCGGAAGCCCCTCCGCCCTGCTTGGCCACCACCTGCTCATAATTGCGCGTGTGCAGCTGGTTCTGAGGCTCCAGTTGGGTCAGCTTCAAATAATAATCGCGGGCTTTCTCCAGATTTCCGGACTGCACCGAGGCGTGCGCCAGCAACTCGTAGAGTTCGGTAATGTGAGTGGTGTCGCCGGCCTTCTGCGAGAGATCGAGCAGCACTTCCAACGCAGGCGCATTTTCCCGCATATGCCCGATCAGCGAATGCAGGCTTTCCAGTACTTTGCCTGAGTCCGTGGCCACAAGCCGATCACAATACTGCTGGTAAACCTGCAGAACGTCCCCAAACTGTCCCGCGGCCATGAGCGCGTCAGCGTAAGTGGTGATCGCACCCGTGTCGTTGTGGACGGTGCACAATTTGGCTGCCAGGGTGCCCGCATCCGACAGGCGTCCGCTTTGCAGGTAGGCCTGCATCAAGGCACGCAGACCGTCGGGATGGCTGTCGAGGTCGGCCACTTTCTCCAGGTTCTTGATTGCCGCCGGCATGTCGCTGGAATCGAAAGCGTTGCGGCCGCGCAACAGCAGAGCATGGCTGTTGCTGGGATCCAGCGTGAGCATGCGGTTCAGGATTTCTTCCGCGGGCCCGAGCTGGCCGCGTCCTCGCAGGCTGTCGGCGGCGGCGGCGAAAAGCTGCCAGGCCTCCGTTTTCTTATTGAGCCGGACATAAACCTCGGCCAGCCGGGTACGCATCGCGACGTTCTCCGGATCCATTTCCAGGGTCTTCTGGAAAATCCGCACTGCCTGTTCCAGTTCGCCGGAGCGCAGAAATTCTTCCGCTACCTGCAGGTATTGCGCCCGGGCATCGTTAAAAAGTCCCTGTTGGGTATAGAGCTCGGCCAGTCGCAATACGCTCTCCAGCGTGGGTTTCAGCTTGGTGAGCTTCTTGTACATGGCGATGGCTTTGACGGTGAAGCCCTGCGCGGCATAGGCGTCGCCCACGCTCTTGAAGGATTCGACAGCTTTGTCGCTCTGCCCCAAGCGGGCGTAGAGGTCTCCAATGGTGTTGGAGACGGTCAGTTCCTTGGGGTCGGCTTTGAGAACTTTTTCGTACTCAGCGATGGCATTTTGCAGCTTGCCCTGCTGGACGAACTTCTCCGCAGCGCTGAGAGCTTTCTGTTTGTTGAAGCCAAAACCGAACGCCATAAGATTGCTGACTCCAGCTCCCGGTTTATTTCCCGCCAGAAAACATCTCCGTGAGAAGGTTCACCGACGGGTTGGCCATCCGACCGGCCATGTCTGCCGATCATACGAGGGATGGTCTTTCGGACAAGGGTCATTGTAAGACGGGTTACCCAGAATCGTATGGTTACTAAGGGTTACCGAAAGGGAGTGTACGACCGAGTTACGTCCGGAACCACGCCCGGATGATGGAGAACCGATCAGGAATGGAGGACGGGCGTCCCCGCCCGTCAGGAATGAGCCTTGACATTAGAACGAATTGCCTCACGTCAATGGGCTGGCGTTTCTGCCTATGAATCCATCCTGAGCCGATTGGGAAATACTCACCGAAGTCTTCCAAAGTGCACCAGCCTCGCACAGTGCATCATGTTACTGGCCAGAATGCAGCGCAAGTATGAGTACCGGCGCAAGCTTCCGCACTATCAGCCCGATTTCAAAGCCGGGAGACACCCATGCGTAGGAATTTGCAGGGCGACGGGCGGGACGCCCGTGCTCCATCATCTTGATCGGATAGCGGGTTTCCTAAGCCATCACTACTGCCTTCGGGCTTGTTCTTGTAAGATTACTCAGCACATTCAGCGTCCCGGGGGGCGCGCTGCGGTTTTGGGGAAAACCTCGCTTCGCACATTCGCCGCATTCCTGCCAGGAAGTAAAGAAGTGATCGGGCCCAGGCATTCTTTACCCCCTGCGGCAAATGAGGGAGAACCATGGGCAGATGGCTTACATGGGTGTCGCACCAACGCCTGACGGGATGGGCGTGTTCCCAGTGCGGTTGGACCTTTCCGGTGCCGGCGATGCTGACCGATCAGGAAGCCAGGAGCGCCTACGATCGGCTGGCGGCGAGCAAGTTCCAGGACCACGATTGCTCCGTACACGGCGAACCAGCGGTGCTGGTTGACTCCGAGAGTTTTGCGGCGCGGGCCAGGAAGCTGGTCACCCGGGGCTTCAAACCCAAAGACGCGGCCCAGATTACTCTGCAGGAAATTACCTTCGAGAACCGCAACGATCCCAAAGCCGCCAGCAAAGCCCAGGCGGACGCGGAAGACTTTCTGCGCCGGGTGAAAGACGGGCTGATCTGACGGCCCAAAGTCCGCCTCTAGCTCAAGCGCGTGCGACAGTTGCCAGCAGGAATAAAGACAATACTAGGATCAGGGGCTTGGGAAGCTTACGGAGAACTTGCCATACCACGACACTCATCGAGCCATTCTCCCCGCGGTAGATCCGCGAACCAATTCGTCGAAAGGAAATTAAGCAGTGGTGCCGGAGCCCGCGTGGGGACAGCCGCCACCGGCTGTCAGGCGGAGCACAGCTCCGCTTCTTGTCGTCGGCCAGAAAACCTGTCGAGCTGCGCTCGACCGGACCGCCGGGGACGGCTGTCCCCGCGTGGGCTCCGGCACCCGCCCAGCCTTGAATAACGGATTTCTAGTATTGGCGCTCCGCGCGCCTTCGGTATAGCCTCAAAACCGACCGCGGCATTTTACGGCGGTAATACCCATGAAAGGCAAGCCCTTTTTATGACCTGGATTCGCACCATTCCAGTCTCCCAAGGCGACGAAAAGCTCCGCCAGGCAATGGAAGGCCAGAAGTCGCTCTATCCAAAGGAGTACGCCACCCCGGTGCATCCCACGGAAGGCGGTGGGGCGATGATCACCGAATCCCACAGCCTGATTCCCGAAGCTCTCTACCATGCCTTCGCCACTTTCGGGGTGCTGATGTCCCCCGACCTGCCACTCTCCCGCCGCCAGCATGAAATGATCACTACCGTGGTTTCGGTCACCAACCGGTGCGTTTATTGAATTGACTCACACGCAGAGTTTCTGCGTCGGGTCACTTTGGACACAGCTCTCGTCGATGCGCTGGAAAAGGATTACGCCACCGCTCCCATCACTGCCCAGGAGCGGGTCATGCTCGACTACGTAGTGAAGATCACCAAAGATGCGACCAAAATCTGGAAAGACGATCATGAGCGGCTGCGTGCCGCCGGCTTCGACGACAAGGCGATTCTGCAGATAACGTTGATCGCCTC
>DATGYF010000600.1:0-3956 GCA_035298145.1 Terriglobales bacterium
ATCAGGCTGTTCAAGGGCACGAAAGAAGCCGGCACAAAGCAGGTCGAAGTGGGTGGCGGACACGACGTGGGGAAGCCGCTGAATCCTCCCAGACTCGCCGGCCACGCCCCCTTCAACGCCATGCCCGAAGACGATGCCGCCAGGGCCGTGTACTGTCCCACTTCCTGTCCAAAGAGGGGATTGAGAAACTCCTGCTGCAACACCGCCGGATTGGTCAGGAACCCGACTTGCTGCGGCGTAAGCAAAACCGTTCCGAAGGGTTGGCCGACCGTCGTTGTGTCAAACGGCACCAACCCGAAATTGTTGGCCCCGATCGAAGAGAACCCGGTCTCCTGCCGCCAGGTGCCTTCGTAGGAGAAGTAGTAGAAAGTTTTGTCCTTCTTGATCGCTCCGCCGATGGCTGCTCCCGCCTGCACTCGCGTGTACGCCGGATCGGGGACCGTGCTGAAGGGATTGACCGCCTGGAAGTTGCGATTCCGCAAATAGCCGAAGAGCGAACCGTGCAGATCATTCGATCCGGAGCGCGTGATGATATTCACCACTCCACCGGAAGCACGGCCGTACTCGGCTGCATATCCGTTGGTGATGATCTGAAACTCCTGTACGCCCTCTTGTGAAATCGTAGAGCGAATGCCGTTGGTGGAATTGTCCACCGCGTCGGCGCCGTCCACGTTGACCAGGTTGGCCCGGGCGCGCTGCCCGCTCATGTTGAGCCCGGAAGTGGGCGCGGCCCCGATGCTGGGAGCGGTGTCGCGCGCCAGGCGCGAATCGGTCAGCGCAAAGTTGATGTAGTTGCGTCCATTGATCGGAAGGTTGTCGATGCGGCGCTGGTCAATAGTGTCGGTGGATGAGGTGCGTTGCGTTTCCACCAGTTCCGCTGCCGAACTCACATTGATCACTTCCTGGCTTCCCGCGACCGACAAGACAATGGGAAGCTCCGCCATCTGTCCCACGGTGATGACTACGTTCGGTACCGTGGCCCGGGCGAAACCCGGCGCCTCGGCCGTGACCGTGTACTGGGCCGGAGGCAGCAACAGAATGTGATATTGGCCGTCGGTGTTCTCGCTGGTGGCGCGCTCCAGTCCCTTGGCCTCGTCCCGGGCCGTGACCGTGGCGTTGGTCACCAGGCTCCCCTTGGGGTCCCTGATGGTGATATGCAGGTCGCCGGTTGAGGCTCCCTGAGCGAAGCCCAGAGCAGCGAGCATGACAATCAGACACGCAACCGAGACCAGCTTTCGTACAACCATAGAAGTCATCTCCGTGAAAGGAAGAACCCTGAGTTCTCGCTGCCGGCAGCGATCACCCTTCGTAGGCAGGAATTGAACCAGCACGTTTTAAGGCCCGCAAACGCCGCACGGTTTTTACATCAGGTAGGGTCCCGAAATCAAGCTAAATTACTGACCGGAATCGGCTTAGTTAGCCTGACAACAACTGGCACCTGTCAACTCATAAACGGGAACTGAAGTTAATTCTTTCGCTCGATGCCGTAACTCTCATGCTTTGATGTCTTAAGCGCCCAAGCCATGCGTGGCGTGTTGTGGGCGATGCCGAAACGCCCGCGGGCGTCGAGCAGGATCATGCCGCCATGCCCGTCCACCCGGTCCTTGAGATAGTTGATGGCTTCGGCGGCCACCCACTCCGGCAGGCTGCCGGTTGCGACCCGGTCCGCCGCCCACTTGGCCAGCACCAGCTTCATGATCGGTTCGCCCCATCCCGTGGTCGAGGCGGCCGCGGTCTGGTTGTCGGCGTAGCAGCCGCATCCGATGAGCGAGGAATCGCCCAGCCGTCCGGGAGCTTTGTTCAGCGTGCCGCCAGTGGAAGTCGCGGCCGCGATGTTGCCATCGCCATCGAGCGCCACCGCGCCCACGGTGTCGTGAGAAATCGTGGGTGCAAACAGATCAATTCTGGCGTCGGCAGCCCGTGCCTGGAATTCCCGCAGACGCTCGACCTCCCGCGGAATGATCAGGTCTTGGTTGCGGCACAGAGGGATGCCATGCTCGGCCGCGAAACGTTCGGCCCCTTCTGCCACGAAGTACACGTGCGGGCTGTCGCTGAGGATCTTGCGCGCCGCGCGAACGGGATTGGCAATGCGCTCTACGCAGCCCACGCCTCCGCCCCGCAGGGTGGCGCCGTCCATGATGAAGGCATCGAGTTGCACTTTGCCGTCGCGATTGAGAAAGCTGCCGCGGCCGGCGTCGAAAGTCTCGTCGTCTTCCATGATGACGACCGCTTCCTCGACCGCATCGAGCGCCGGCCCGCCGCGTTCCAGTACCCGCCAACCCGCCGCCAGGGCGTTGCGCACACCGTTGAGATGAGCTTCCACCATGTCATCTGGGATGGCCCAGGCACCGCCATGAATGACTAGAACAGGATCGTGCAAGAAGGGTTGTCCTCAGGTAATCAGGATAGCAGGACAGAGAATGTGTGGGTCGGGCACTCCCTTCGACTTCGCTCAGGGCAGGCTCTGTTCAACGCTTTTGACTTTGATTTGGTTTTGGTGCCGTCTTTGGGCTATTGCTGTAAGCCTCTGTAGCGCCGCCGTCCCGGCGGCTGTCCGGCGGGCGTCACGCCCGCCGCGCCGAGGGCGAGACGCCCTCGGAGACAGCCGGCAAGATGCCGGCGCTACATCAAAGCGTCGGACAGAGCCTGCCCGGAGCGAGGTCGAAGGGAGCAAATTTACGCCGCCTGGCCGGCTTTTTGCGGCAATGCGTCTGCGCCTTCCGTCCGCGTGTAGGTATAGCGGATGCGATGGATTACCGTGATGGTGGACAGCACTGCGATCAGCCACAGCACCGGCGCCATGCGGTTGAACAGGGCACCGATGATCACCAGCACCAATCGTTCGGGACGTTCCATGAAGCCCACTCGGCAGGAACCGATCAGCGATTCTGCGCGGGCGCGAGTGTAGCTGACCATGATGGCACTGACCATGACGAAGGCGGTCAGCACAACGTAGAAGAAGCGATCGCCGCGGGCGAAGAACACCAGCAATCCAAAAAACTGGGAGGCATCGCTGTAGCGGTCAATGACGGAGTCGAAGAAGCCGCCGAAGCGGGTCACCTGGCCGCTGGCCCGGGCCACACGTCCATCCACCAGGTCAAAAAAACCGGAGCCGATGATGACCAGCCCGGCGTAGCGGAACATCCGCGCCTGATTGTCGCTGTTGGCGTAGCCGAACAGGAAGGCTGCGATGGTGTTCACCACCAGGCCGAGGAAGGTGAGCACGTTGGGATTGATCCGCGCCAGAGCGAGCCAGCGCACGATTGCGTCCAGCAGCACGCCGCAGCCGCGTCCGAAAGCGCTAGTCCAAGTCATGCAACCCCGTCATGAAACCCTGTCATGTCGCTGGTCATTTGGCCTCGGTCTGCTCGTGGATGGTGGTCAGGCTCAGTATTTCCATCTCGCGATTACCGTTGGGCGTAACCACGACCGCGCTGTCTCCCACCTTTTTGTTCAGCAGGGCGCGCCCAATGGGAGAACTGGTGGAGATTTTGCCCGCAGTCACATCCGACTCTTCACTGGTCACCAGTTTGTACTCCACCTCGGAGTTCTTGGAGTTGTCATACACCCGGACGGTGGAGCCCAGCCCGACCTTATCTTTCGGGATATTATCCATATTGATAAGAGCCAGCTCGGCCATGCGCGCGCCCAGTTGCCGCAGCCGCGCCTTGACGAACTCCTGCCGCTGCTTGGCCATGTGATACTCAGCGTTTTCACTGAGATCGCCCAGCGCTGCCGCTTTTTTGATTTCCTTGGGAAGCTCATGAACCAGTTCGTGTTCGAGCACGTTCATCTCTTCCTGCAACTTCCTCTTGATCTGTTCAGTCATGCGCTTGAGGATTATAAACCCGGACTTCGGACCTCGGACGTCGGACTTCGGCCCCCAGACCTCAGGCTTCCAGCTGGCCTGATGGCCGAGGTCCGAAGTCTGACGTCCGAGGTCCGAGGTCTGACGT
>DATGYF010000601.1:0-3208 GCA_035298145.1 Terriglobales bacterium
ACCACAACTGGAACGGCATAGGCCAGCGGAAAGGCGGAATAGTTAGCCAGTGCGTCGGACCGAACCGCGATGGTTGCGACCAGGCTGACCACGGTAATGCCGAATAGCACGGCCCAGAACCGGCGGACGAAAGTGCGGGCGCGCTCCTGCAACTCACCTTCGGTCTTCACCGCGAGATAGAGCGCGCCGTGAACGGCCAAGGCCACCAGGGCGACCACGCCGCCGATGACGGTGTACCAATCAAGAATGCCGGGCTGTGGGCCGACCCGCCAGTTGGTCCAGAGGGGAAGGAAGAAATAACCGTCCGCCTGCAGGGGAACGCCGCGAATTACGTTGGCCAGGGCCGCGCCAAAGAACACGGCCAGGAGTGCGCTGGAGAGAAAGAACAGAGCGTCAAAGAAAGACCGCCAGAGGGGATCGTCGATATGCACGCGCAGTTCGATGCTGGCGCCGCGCAGAATGAGCAACCACAGCACAATCATCAGGGCCAGATAGAAGCCGCTGAATGCGGCCGCGTAAAGGGCAGGGAAGGCGAAGTAAAGAGTGCCGCCGCCGGCCAGCAACCAGACTTCGTTGCCATCCCAGACCGGGCCAATACTTCTGAGCATGATCTGCCGGTCAGATTCGCTGCGCGCCAGCACAGGATGCAGGATGCCGACTCCGAGGTCGAAGCCGTCGAGCACGACGTAGGCGGCCAGCATGACGGCGACGATCCAGAACCAGATGAATCCCATTCTCTTTCCTTCGTAAACCGCGTGGGGACAGCCGCCTCGGCTGTCCGGCGGAGCGAAGCTCCGCTATTTGTATGCCAACCTCAGGCGCCCTGACTTGGTGTCAAGCGCGCCAATGGCGGCGCGACGCCGGTGCTCGGTCCTTCGCTCACCGTGCGGTACACCAGAACGATGAACAGGATCGAGAGCACGGTGTACATCCCCATGAATCCCAGCAGAGTGAACAGAGTATTGCCGGCCGATACATTCTTTGAGTATCCGTCGGAGGTGCGAATGAGCCCGTAAACCACCCAGGGTTGGCGGCCGATTTCAGCCGTCATCCAGCCCGCTGTGTTGGCGATGTAAGGCAGGGGAAAACTCAGCAGCAGCGGCCACAGGGCCCAGCGAGTGTGGAAGAGCGTTCCGCGCCACAGAAGAAACACGGCCAGCAACATCAGCGCCACGAAGTATGTGCCCAGTCCGGCCATGATGTGATAGCTGTAGAAGAGCAGGGGGAGCGGCGAGGGCCACTGGTCGCGGGGAAACTGGTCCAGTCCCTTCACTTCCGCGCGCGTAGTCCCGTAAATCAAGAAACTCAACATGTTATTGATGACGATGGGGTTGTCGATGCTTTGAGTGGTTTCGTTTGGCTGCCCCATCAAAACCACCGGCGCACCCGCCTGTGAGCTGAACAGGCCTTCCATGGCGGCAATGGCCGCGGGTTGGTGCTTGGCCAGATAGCGGCCATGCAGGTCTCCGGTGGGGAAGATCTGGGTGACGCAGGAAATCGCTCCCGCGATCACGCCGACGCGGACAAAAATCCTGGCGTGTTCCTCGAAGCGTTTCTCCAAAAGGTAGAACGCCCCCACCGCACACATCACGAACGAGCCGGTGATGACCGCGCCAGACATGTTGTGGGCATATTGCAGCAGCGCCCAGGGGTTCATCAGCAGTCCCCAAAAACTCGTGACCTCAAACGATCCGTTGGGAAGAACTTGATAGGCGACGGGATGCTGCATCCAGGCGTTGGTGACGATGATGAAGAAGCCGGATATCCATGAACCCAGAAAAACCAGGAAGGCAGATGCCCAGTGCGCCCAAGGAGAAAGGCGCTTCTCGCCGAAGAGGAAAAGACCCAGGAAGGCGGATTCCAGAAAGAAGGAGAAGACGCCTTCCATGGCGAGGGGTTGTCCGATCACGCCGCCGGTGGAGCGGGAGAACTGCGCCCAGTTAGTGCCGAACTGGAATTCCATGGGAATACCAGTTACGACACCGATCAGGAAATTGATGGCGAAGATCTTCGCCCAGAAGCGCGCGGCTTCGTTGTAGCGCTCGTTGTGCCGGACCAGGGCAACCGTCTTCAGCACCACGATGAGCAGCGCCAGCCCCATGGTCAGCTGCGGAAACAAATAGTGATAGGTGACAGTGAAAGCGAAGTGCAGACGGTGGAGGAGGAGCGCGTCCATGAGGAAGCTTCAGTTGGAACTCAACATGATACACGCATGGTGAGGGTTGGGTATTCGTTCTGCGGCTTTTCCGGCGAACTTTGCGGTTATGGTTCCAAGAGGATTCAGGAGCCGTCGAGCCCTTTTACCGCAAAGGACGCGAAGAAGAGCGCAAAGTTCGCAAAGCAGGCACCCGAGTTTTGTTCCGGTCCGGCAGCTCTCTGCCTGCCATTAGGGTTGTGGTTGGTGCAGGACCTTGGAGCGGTCAATCACCCATTGTGGAAAGACCGGAGCGCCTTGCGGGGGCTTGCCTTGAGTGACGGCCCAGTGATCGATCCAGCCGGTGCCTTCCTCTCCCACATACGTATCGGGCAGGCCGTATGCCTGATCGCCCAGGGCGTCACCCAGCGTGATGAAGTGGTAGCCCCGTTTACGCATGAGGCCGAGCAGTTCGCCGATGTGGTCGGCTTCGAGTTGATTGGCGTGCAGCAACAGGATTTGTTTGGGCTCGTAGCCGATCGTCTGTTTCGCCAGTTGTTCGGTGTAGGCGAAGACCTGGTCGCTGTAGGAGAGATAACTCTTGGTGAGCTCGTCCTGCAGGGCGGTGTCGCCGCGCTTCTTGGCATCTTCATAAACCCCGGCGTACATCCAGTCCCAGGCGTCAAGAGTTATGGGGGCGATGCTGTAGCCGCGGTTGGCGAGAAAGGCTTCCGCCTGGCGCCGGGTTTGAAGGTCGCGGCCGGTGTCGAGGTAGGGATGGCGGAAATAGCGGAGCTTCATGTTGTGTTCGGCGAGCAGCAGTTTAGTGACGGTCTCGCCTTGCACAATGTCGTCTTCCCACGCCTGCAGTCCAACCTTATTGAGCGACGAATGGCTGTAGGTATGATTGCCGAGCTCAAAACCATAGTCGAGCCACATGCGGAGAGCTTTAATCCGGTCGTCAACCTCGCCGAACTTATAGAGCTTTCGCTCATTGACAAATCCGACTACCGGAATTTTCTGGTCGCGGAGCGTAGTCAGCAGCTTCGTGGTCATGTCGAGCAGGGTTGCAGC
>DATGYF010000602.1:0-6670 GCA_035298145.1 Terriglobales bacterium
CACGGTAGTGATCGGGACTGAGGCCGAGCGTGGTATCGAGTTCGGTCATGGCCTCCGGGACGCGATCGATGCGGGCATAGACCGCGGCCAGCGAGAAATGCGCGTCCGCCCAGCGTGGGGCGCGCTCCGCGGCGGCCTCGAACTCAGGTGCCGCTCCTTTCCAGTCGCCGGTCTCAAATAACGCCAGCCCCAGTTCGTAGTGGCCCATGCCATTGTCAGGCTGCGCAGTCACCGCCTTCCGCAGGGGCGCGATCGCCAGGTCGAAATGCTTGAGCCGGGCCTGGGCAATCCCGTATTGCAGATTGGCCACCGGCATCTCAGGCTGCACCGCGAGCGCACGCTGCAGCAAAGGGATTGCTTGCTCGTAACGTGCGTCTTCAACATCGAACATGGCATCGTGCAGCAGGTTTGCAATTTCGATTCGCGTCTTGGGATCAGCCCCGGTAAGTTTCTTCTCGTCCTGCACGGGAGCAGTATCGGACCCGACGTATCCGAGCGCTTGCAGCTTCTGCAGTTTCTCGGGATCAGGTTTGCCCAGGTCCACCAAGGTCTGACTGGTCTTGCTGCGAAAATCCGCAAGCTGGGAGGCCAGCGTGTCAGTCACAGCCTTCGAGTTCCCCGCCAGGTTGTGAATTTCTGCCGGATCGTTCGCCTGGTTGTAGAGTTCGGGCTCGGGAGCCTGGATGAAAAGATACTTTCCGCTGCGCAGCGCGCGCAGCGCGCTCCAGCCAAAGGCGCGGTGCGGGTAGTCCGTTTCGGCGTACGAGGGGCGGTCGGGCGAAGCGGCGGCCTTGACATCTGGCTTCGCCTGGACAAATTCCAGTAGTGACTGGCCCTGCATTTCCGGCGGAGGTGTGAGGCCGGCGGCAGTCAGCAGAGTGGGCGCGACATCCACCAGCCCGGCGCGAATTTCGCTGCGGCGTCCCGCCCAGCGATTCAGGGGCAGTTTGATCAGAAGCGGCACATGCAGGGTTTCATCGTACAGAAACACTCCGTGGGTGTTCTCGCCGTGCGCGCCCAGTGATTCGCCATGGTCGGCCATCACCGCGATCATGGTTTCGTCGTAGAGGCCGTGCTGGCGGAGCGCATCGAGCAATTTGCCCACGCAGGCATCGGCGTAGGCTATTTCTCCGTCGTAGGGTTGCGCAGCGAAGCGCTGCTTGTAGGGCGAGGGCGGGTCGTAGGGGTCATGCGCGTCGTATAAATGGACCCACAGGAAAAACGGTCCATTGGGGACCTGGCTGAGCCATCGCAGGGCGTGCTCGACCACAACTTGGGCGCGCCGCTCCACCGTTTTGTAGCGATCAGCGCCGCGGCGGCGCAGGTGAAAGCCGGCGTCATACAAGTCAAAGCCGCGATCGAATCCCGGCGCGGTGCCGTCCAGCGGATCGAGCACCAGCGAGGCCACAAACGCTCCCGTATGGTATCCGCGCTGATGCAACAGGTCAGGCAAATACGGCAGATGGGCCGAAAGCGGGACGCCAAAATCATTGACGTGATTAAACTGCGGATAAGTTCCCGTAAGAATCGTGGTATGTGAAGCGGTAGTCAGGGGAACGTGGGAGTAAGCGCGAGCGAACACCACTCCCTGCTTCGCCATCGCATCCAGATGCGGCGTCAGCCCCCGCTTTGATCCCAGAAAGCCCATGCGGTCGGCCCGAGTGGTGTCGAGCGTGATCAGGATGATGTTGGGATACTGCGGAGGAGTGCGGTGGGGTGTCGTCCTGGGATGCTGCGCGGGAGATTGAGCGGCGACACTGGAGATCGCAAGTAGAAGCAGCAGGAAAGAAGAGCCGAGGCGCCGGACTGCCATAGGAATGAAAAAGGGAGTCTAGCACAGGCAGACTCCCCTCGATTTCGCGGTGGATCCGGGGGAACGAGTTTCCTAGAAAGTGAATTTCAGCGAGAAATTCATGTTTCTGGGTCCGCCCTGGGCGATCACCGGATTGCCGGATGCCACGTCCGAGGTCTTGGTGACCGTGCCGAAGCTGGCGCCGAACGTGTTGTCCGGGAAGTAGTAGAAATTTCCGCGATTCAGAATGTTGTAAACCTCCCAGCGTATTTCCATGTTCAGGCGTTCGGTGATCTTTGTGTTTTTCATCAACGTCATGTCCCACTGGGCGAGACCGGGGCCGATGAGTTGATTGCGGCGGGAAGTGCCGACGGTTCCGGGACATGGGATGTAGAAAGGCGAGAGCGGAATGTCGCCGCTCAGGAAGTTGGCTGCGGTGTCATCGAAATTTTGCCGGCCGCAGGGATCGAAGACGCCGGCGGTCCCGTCCGGAATAACATTCTCCACTACGTACTGGCTCGGATTCCGGGTGTTGTACTTGACCGGCGTGCCATCCCATGACGCCCGGATGGAACTGCCGGACAGGCCCTGGCCCGAGGGATCGGCGCCGCCGCCCAGCAGGACACTGAAGGGGCGTCCGCTGATGGCGGTAAAGATGGTGCTAATTTGCCATCCCTTGCCCAGACGTTCATTCATGTGAGGAAGGGTGGGCAACGAGTACACGCCGCTGACGTTGAAATTGAGACGGACGTCGTGGTCGCAGAGGCCGCGATTGTCCGCGATGCTCAGCGGGTTCTGCAACTGGGGATAGTCCCCGGTGCCGCCGCGGTTGAAGGAGTTCTCGTCGAAGCATTTGCTCCAGGTGAAATTGTAGGCGGTGTCCAGGCCGTGCCAGTCGCGCTGGTTATACGATGCCTGCAGGCTGTCGTATTGAGAATCGCCCAGATTGGTGGTCTGAACAATATGCCTGAGATTGGGGAACTGATTGAAGAATGGGCGGTCGGTGTCATCGCCGCCGCTGCCCAGAGGACTGGCATTCAGGTCGCGGTTGATCGCCAGGTTTTGTCCGCGCTGGCCGGAGTAGCCGATGGTCAAGACGTTGTTGCGGGCAATTTCCTGCTGGATACTCAGACTGTAGTTGTGCGCCCGCGGAGTCTTGAAATCCTGTACGACTGAATACGCGTCAAAGGGAGGCTCTCCGGTAGGGCTGGGGCCAAAGACCGGTCCCTGGGAGAAACAGATGTAATCGCCGACTCCGGTAACGGGGTCGAAGCAACCGCTGCCGGGTACATTGTCGGCCTGGTCCGGGGATAGCCCTGAGCCGCCCCCCAGGCCCACGTCGCCTGAAATCGAAACCGAGAACAGTCCAAGGTTAGGCTGGGTAAAGGCGCCCGCGCTTGCTCCCGCCAGGGAATACGGCGAGGCCAGGGTGGCGAAGTTCGGAACGTCGTAGGCCAGGGAGTAGCCGCCGCGCAAAGCTGTCTTGCCCGTCCCAAAGATATCCCAGGCGAAGCCGATCCGCGGGCCAAAGTCCTTGTAATCGATATTGTAGAGGCGGTTAATCCCCTGACCGACCTGGACCAGGCCTGCGCCAGGGAAGAAGTTGGCGGCGACGTTGTTGCGGTCGCGCAGGTTGCCAAAAATGTCGTAGCGAAGTCCGAAGCTTACGGTCAGCCGCGGCTTGATCTTCCAGTCATCCTGGGCGTAGAACCCAACCGAGTTCTGGACCAGGTGGCGATGGGTATCGCCGAAGGCGCGGTTGGCGTTGTCGGCCTTGCCCAGCAGCAATTCCTCGATGGAATCCTGGATCGGGTCCCCGGAAATCGAAGTGTAGTAACTGAAATATCCCAGCAGCATTCCGGTGCGCGCATTGTTGCGCAGGCTGTTGGTGTAGGCCCTCTGGAAGTTGCCGCCGAATTTGACGGTGTGGTTTCCCTTCACCCAGGAAAAGTGTTCCGACCAATCCCAGGTCTGGTCGGGGCGGGTGGTGATGGGATAGCCCTGCACTCCGCCGATGTATCCGCCATAACCGAGCGGCAGGAGATAAACGTAGGGCACGCCAAAATCGGCGGGGCTGAGCGGGCCTGTGTCCACGCCCAGGCTCTTAGGGTCAATTTTGTTCTGGATACCAAGCAACTGGGCGAAGCGGGTAAAGCCTACCCGGCTTTCGAGGATCTTGTTGGTGCCGAAGTTTGAGATCAAACTTACGCCCGCCATCTGGGCGCGCGATGGCGCCACCGAGTTGAATAAGTCGGCGGGCTGTCCCGGGCCCGGCGGCAGGCCGGCGTAGGGCGGGGCGCTCTGCAGGCTGTCGCCGAAAATGTAACGCACGGCAAGCGAGTTCTTGTTGTTCAGACGGTAATCGAATTTCACGCCGAAGGTGTTGGCGCTGGCCGTAGTCGGACTCTGAGCGATGATCACGCCGCTAGGGTCGGTGGGAAAAAAGTTGAGCAGCGCCTGGCCTACCGGATCCACGGTCAGTCCCTTCCCCGTGATGTCGTCGATCGCACCTTGTATTTCGTCGGGCGTGGGAACAAACCGGCTACTTACGGCCAGTGATTTGTAACGCTGTCCCTCGTAGAAGAGGAACATGAAGGCCTTGTCCTTGACGATGGGGCCGCCAATGGTGGCATTGAACTGATTATTGTGGATGGGAGTCTTCTGGCCTTGGGAAAAATAGTTGGAAGCATCGCCAAATCCGCTGTGGTTGACCCATGTCCCCGAACCGTGCCAGGTGTTGGTGCCGCTCTTCATATTGAGCAGAATGGGCGCGCCGCCCTTGACTCCGAATTCAGCGGAGGGGGTCTCCTGAATGCTCAGTTCCTCGATGGCCTCGGGGGGAAACAACACGGCGGGAATGCCCACGATTCCGGTCTCGCCAATGGCCGAATCGCCGTAGTAGCGGTCGTTGTTATATAGGCCGTCGATAAAGTAGTTGTTCGATTCAACCTTGCTGCCGTTAATGCTGATGGCCTGAAATCCGCCGCCGGGAGTGCGCTGGACTCCGGGAGTGATGGCGAGGAGTGAATTGAAATCGCGTCCGTTCAGCGGGACGTTTTCGATCTTTTCATTGTCCACATAGTTGTTGTTGTTAGGCGAAAGTTCCACCAGGGGCGCGGTGCCCTCGACTTCGACAGTCTCGGTGCGTTGACCAAGCGTCAGTTTGAAGCTGGCTTGAATGACAGCGCCTGCCTGCACGTCCGCCGTCTGCACCGCGGACTTGAAGCCCTCGGCTGAAGCTGTGACCCGGTAAGTGCCAATGGGCAGCTCCGGAATACGAAAGGCGCCGGTATCGCTGGTGACGCCCGAGCGGGACAGATTGGTGCCCGTGTTTACCGCCGTCACTGTGACATTGGGCACGACCGCGCCCGTGCTGTCGGTGACTTCGCCGGCAATGTCGCCGGTGATTCTCTGGCCCAGCACAGGAACGCTGACACTCAGGCAGACAACGAGAACAAAAAAGAATGCTCGCTGGAAAACCAGCTTGTGCCGCATAGCTCCCCCCTCGGATTCGGTCGGACAACAAGCGCTATTAGGTCGGAGTTTAGTGGGCGCGAGCGGAAAGTATCAAGGAGAAATCACTGTACAAGACGCATTTGGATTGTTACCCGTTGCTGACTGACGGTCATAGATGAGCTCTCAGTGTCAGCTCGCAGCTGTCGGTAAAGCGTCCCAGTGAGCACTGAAGGCTTGGCGCTGCAACCGAATTTGAACGCAGCGGCCTTGCGCATGGATCTTGTTCTATCAGGATTTTGCATCTGGGCCAGCAGATATTTCATGGTCCGAGCAGAGAGGGGGTGCGGCTGAGACGCTGTGGGAGATCAACCGACGCGCTGGCTTGGCTCCAGTCGGGATGACAATATTAGTCAACGATTTTGCGGGACAGAACGTTAGCTAAGCGGGGAATCGCTCATGCGGAAGCGGGTGCGAACATGTTCGGAGAGGAGTTCGATGGCGCCACGGTTGGCAATGGGATCGGCTTGCGCCAGGTACTTCATGGCTTCGACCAGCAGGCGCTGGCCGTCCACGTACCGCGGGTCGGCGGTGCGCTCACGGCGTTTGCGCCCTATATTGGGAGGAACCGGGATCGTAAAAACCTTGGCCATGCAATTCGGGTATCCGGAGTCGATTTCTGAGAGTTCCTCAACCAATACGACGGGCGCAATTTCAGTATAACGCTCCGCTGGCGGTTTTCAGCCCCCAAATTGTGAAGATTTCTGCATGGCATCCGGCCCTCGTTAGCCCTGGGTCGATATGAATTTAGTCTTGCCCGTGGTTCTAAGCTTGAAAACGGAGTCGGGGATTTTCTCATTCATCTTGATGTCGGAATATTTTGCCAGGCGATAGTCACCCGAGCTGCCGAAGAAAAACTGTTGTTGCAGTGAGATTCCCCGGCTGGGGTCAATCCAGAGGACGATGTGATCAACGTTATTGCGCATGTTGACCGTCTTGGGCACCAGGTCGAGTTTGGCGGTTGCGGTGCCGTCCACGACCTCGCTTCCCAAGTATTTAATATTAAAGGACTTAAGCATGTCGTGCCCGCCACCGCCGAAGCCCAGCACCAGGAAACTCTCGAAGGCTTCCCGGTTCTTTCCGGTGTTATAAACCGTCACCTGGTCGATTTTAGGCTGGTACACCTGGATCTTGGAGCCGTTGAACAGCACATATTTCTGGTCCGGGTCAGTGATATCGGCGGCCATCTGGACTTCTTTGTCGCCGTGACGGAAATACACTTTGCCTTTTTGTTCCTCGTGTTCGTCCACCACTTTTTGATATTGGTCCCAGACCACGCTGGCTTCGGTGGTGCGGAATTTTTCGGCGGCGCTGTCCATCTGGGACAGAACTTTATCCAAGGCGGGATCCGTGGCGGAATCGGCG
>DATGYF010000603.1:0-8520 GCA_035298145.1 Terriglobales bacterium
CCCGCCAATGTACCGGATCACGTTTCGCATCCTGGAATCGCTGGATGAGCACTTCTACGAAACTGAGCAGTTCGACTACCACTGGAGCCTGAACGGATTCGGTCTCCCCGATGCAATCCTGCAGCGGGTGTATCACGAGAATGCCGCGAAGATTCTCGCTGCGCGCAGTGCCCGCGGAGATCGCAATAGTGTTTGACGAGTTCCGGTGGCCCTTTCAGGGCTGCGGGGCGGGCGTGAACGAGTTGCCATAGCATTGTGGAAGAGCGGCCCTTACAGGGCCGCGTTTCCGGTGCCATACGGGTCGGCCTTTAGGCCCAGTGGCGCCACTGGGGCGGGAAGCCCCAACGTTTTCCCCGCCCGCGACGCGGCGCTGAAGCGCCGCTCTTCCATGGCCTTGCAGGTTTCCATGCGATGAAACGAAAGGGTTAGAGCGCTACCCGAGTGCGCAGAGCCGACTCGTCGAGTTTGACGCCGGCCAGCCTGATCTCGCGGAACAGTTGCAGGTTGGACGACATGACCACACCCGGGCTGAGGTGGACGGTGGGAGGGAGAGGCACTTTGTTGGTGAGGTGGTCTGCCATCATGCGCACTGCCATTTGTCCCTGGCGATGGGGCTGCTGGTAAATCGACGCGGTGATAATTCCTTTGTGGAAATAGGGAGACATCTCCGCGAACAGGTCTGTAGTAATTAATTTTACTTTTCCCGCCAGGCCATGCGCGCCCAAGGCGCGACATACCGGAAGGCAGTTCACCGTGTTCACATAGAGTCCGGCCAGCGTGGGCTCCCGGCGCAGCAGGTCGAAGGTCTTCTGAAAACTTTCTTCCTCATCTTCATGGCCTTCAATGACGTTGACGATCTTTCCTCCCGGGCAATGTTGCGGGAATGCCTCGGCAAAGCCGTCCGTCTTCTTGCGATGATCTTCCGTGGCCAGCATGCCCGCCACCACTGCGACATGCGAACCCGGGGGGACGAACTTGCCCATCAGCTCGCCGGCCAGGCATCCGTTCAACCTTGGCTCCACGCACACGATGCTGGAGCGCCGGCTGTCTGGGGCGTCGGTCGAGACGCAGACCACGGGAATGCCTCGTTCCTCGGCGCTGTCGATCAGGGGCTTAAGGCCCGTCGGATTTCCGGCGGTCAGAATGATTCCATTGACTCCGCTTTGCACCAGTTCAGAAAGCGCTTCAGTATCGCCTTCGCCCAACACTTGCACCGGACGATTGATGAACTGGACACCGAACTGGGCCACGCGCCGGGCTTCGTCCAGAACTCCGCTCCACAGTTCGTCGTAGAAAAAATGAATTTCGCGGGGCATGCAGACGCCGATGCGAGTGCCGGTCCGGGCCACGGACAGGGCGCGCGCCGCCAGGTTCGGCGTGTACCCGATTCGCCTCGCGATCTGCAATATCCTTTGCCGCGTGGCTTCCTTGATGCCGCCGCGCCCGTGCAAGGCGCGGTCCACGGTCCCGATCGAGACATCCGCCAACTCCGCGATCAAGTGAATGCCGCGCTGTTCTTTCTTCATTCGCATGTCCCTGCTCTGCCTCGGCCTGACTTCCTGACCGCCCGTCGTTTCACCCCGGCCCCGGAACAGCCCCGCAAACCAGCGTGTACGTTAACGATGATATACTCCAACCCGCATATCTGGATAGCTGTCACACCAAGCCGCTTAGGAGTCCATCCTTGATGCCTAATTCGATGTCCGGTCAGCCCCGTCTTGTCACCGTCACTTGTACCTTAGTCGTTCTAGTCATCATGCTGGGCGGCTCGGTGGCCCAAACTGCCAAATCTTCCGGCCCGCCAGTGTATCTGGATCCGGCCCAACCGGTGAATGTCCGGGTGGACGACCTGGTTTCGCGGATGACGCTAGAAGAGAAGGCGTCGCAGCTGGTCAACCAGTCGCGTGCTATCCCGCGGTTGAAAGTTCCCGAATACGACTGGTGGAGCGAGGCTTTGCATGGAGTTGCCCGTGCCGGGACGGCCACCGTCTTTCCCGAACCGATCGGCCTGGCCGCTACCTTCGACTCGCCCCTGATTCACCAGATGGCGACTGCCATTGGCCAGGAAGCCCGGGCCAAGCATAATCAGGCGGTCCGCGCCGGAAGGCGGGACATCTACGAAGGCCTGGATTTCTGGTCGCCCAACATCAACATATTCCGCGATCCGCGCTGGGGGCGCGGTCAGGAGACTTACGGGGAAGATCCGTTCCTGACCGGAAGAATGGGAGTCGCTTTCGTCAAAGGCTTACAGGGAGACGACCCGAAATATCTTCAGGTGATCGCCACCCCAAAACATTATGCCGTGCACAGCGGTCCCGAGACCACGCGCCACTGGGTCAACGTGGACGCCACCAAGCACGATATGGAAGACACCTACCTGCCCGCTTTCCGAGCCACCGTGACCGAAGGTAAGGCGCGGTCGGTGATGTGCGCCTATAACCGCGTCAATGCCCAACCGGCATGCGCGAATTCCTTCCTGCTCGAAGACCAGTTGCGCGGAGCCTGGAAATTTGACGGCTATGTAGTGTCCGACTGCGATGCGATTGCCGACATCGAGCGCGGCCATCATTTTACCCGGACCATGGCAGAGGCCGCCGCGATTTCGCTGAAACGCGGCACCGACAACGACTGCGCCGACTTCGGTCAGAAAGCCGTCGATAACTCCGACTACGTGAAGTATGTCGATGCGGTGAAGCAGGGCTTGTTGAGCGAGAAAGACGTTGACGTGGCAGTGAAGCGCCTGTTCACCGCCCGCTTCCAGCTGGGGATGTTCGATCCACCGGAAATGGTGAAGTACGCGCAGATCCCGGATTCTGTAATTGACAGTGAAGCCCACCGCCAACTGGCGCTCAAGATAGCGCGCGAGTCGATGGTACTGCTGAAGAATGACGGCGCTCTGCCAATCAATGCAGGCACCAGGAAGATTGCGGTCGTCGGGCCGCTGGCCAATTCCGTGCATGTGCTCGAAGGCAACTACAGCGGCACTCCGTCACGATCGACCACGGCGCTGGATGGCATTCGCAAACAGTTTGCCGGCTCGGATGTGACTTTTAACCCAGGCACCACCTTCTTGCTCGAATATGCTCCGGTGCCTGCGTCGGCGCTGTCCACGCCCGACGGAAAGCCGGGCCTTAAAGCTGAGTATTTTTCCGACCCCGCCTTCAAAGGCGCACCCGTAAAAGTTCAGGTGGACAAGGACGTGAATTTCGCCTTTGCCCCGGGCACGACCTCAAAGACTGACATTTTTGCGGTGCGCTGGACCGGCTTTCTCACTCCGGACGCGTCCGGAAATTATCGTCTTGGTCTCGACGGCAGCATTGACCGCTTATGGCTGGACGGCAAGATGATTGTGGACGACCAGAAGAGCCACGATTCCCGCGCCATGGTCGCGGACGTTGCGCTGGAGAAGGGCCACCGCTATGCGCTCAAAATCGAATACTTTCAGGGACGCGCGCGCGGCGTGAAACTGGTGTGGCGCCAGCTCAGCCCGGACCCGATCGGAGATGCCGTGGCAGCCGCCAAACAGGCGGACGTAGTCATCGCAGTGGTGGGAATTACGTCCGACCTGGAAGGCGAAGAGATGGATGTCGCCGTGCCCGGCTTTGCCGGCGGAGACCGCACCTCGCTCGACCTGCCGAAAGAGGAAGAAGACCTGCTGAAAGCGGTCAAGTCCACGGGCAAGCCGCTGGCGGTGGTGCTCATGAACGGCAGCGCGCTCGCGATCAACTGGGCCAGCGAAAATGCCAATGCCATCCTCGAAGCCTGGTACTCCGGCGAAGAGGGTGGAACCGCGATCGCCGAATCGCTGGCGGGCGTTAACAATCCGGCAGGCCGGCTACCGGTGACGTTTTACAAGGGCGTGGAGCAATTGCCGCCGTTCGACGACTACTCCATGAAGAACCGAACCTACCGCTACTTTGAGGGACAGCCGCTCTATCCTTTCGGCTATGGCCTGAGTTACTCAAAGTTCGCCTACAGCAATCTGAAGCTCTCCGCGACCACACTGAAAGCCGGCGATTCGCTTCGCGTTGAAGCGGATGTGAAGAATGCCAGCGATCGCGAGGGCGATGAAGTGGTGCAGCTGTATTTGAGCTTTCCAAAATTTCCCGGCGCTCCGCTTCATGCATTGCGAGGAATGGCGCGCGAACATCTGGCAGCGGGTGAGAGTAAACATGTCCAATTCACTCTGGATGCTCGTGACCTGAGCGGCGTGAACGCAAACGGAGATCGAATCGTCGCCGCCGGAGCCCATCGCCTGTACGTCGGCGGCGGACAGCCGGGAACGAGCGCCCCGGGCGTGGAGGCAGAGTTCAGCGTCAGCAACGAGGAGAGATTGCCGGAGTAACCAAAATTTAGTATGTGTGGGGCGGGCGCCCCCGCCCGCCGCCTTTGAAGTTGGGCTTTGGTTTTAGAGTTCTGGTCCGCGGGGCCCAGCCAATGAAGTCTTGCGATCAAGCATCAACTTCAACAGCGGCGGGCGAGGGCGCCCGCTCCACACGTTCTCCCAAAACTGATGCAATCGCCGGATACATCCGGCGATAGGCAGCGTAGCTGGTATTCATGCGCTCAACTACCGCGGGTTGAAAAGCCACGCGCTGCGCGACCTTTACCACCCTGCTGCAGGCAGCATCGACCGAACTCCACACTCCCGCTCCGACTCCAGCGAGAATTGCTGCGCCGTAGGCTGCGCCTTCCTCCGCTTCGAGAATCTCGACTTCGTGGCCGTACGCGTCGGCCTGTATCTGGCGCCATAGGGGCGATCGCGCTCCGCCCCCGCCCAGGCGAATGTTTTTTACCGGCACTCCCATCTCGGCGAATAGCGTGAACGAGTCGCGCAGACTGAACGCCACGCCCTCAAGGATGGCGCGGACGATGTGTCCTCGGGTATGCGAGGCGGTCAACCCGATCAACGCGGCGCGCGCGTTGGGATCAAGATGCGGAGTGCGTTCGCCCATCAGATACGGGGCCCACAACAGGCCGTCGGATCCGGGCGGTATTGCGGCAGCCTCTGCGGTGAGGCGCTCGTAGGGATCACGTTTGTCTTTCGCATCCGGGGCGCCCGCGCCAAAGGTGTCGCGGAACCAGCGCAACGAAAGGCCCGCAGCCTGGGTCACTCCCATGACGTGCCAGCGCCCGGGAACCGCATGGCAAAAGGTATGCAGCCTTCCCTTGGCGTCGAGGGACGGACGGTCGGTGGCGGCGAAGACGACTCCAGAGGTTCCGATGGTGGCGCTCACCGCCCCGGGCGCCGCGATGCCCATGCCTACCGCTCCCGCCGCCTGATCGCCCGCCCCGGCCACAACCGGCGTACCAGCAGGCAATCCGGTGGCAGCGGCGCCGCTCGTAGAAATTTTTCCGCAGATATCAGGAGACTCGAACAGCCGTGGCAGCAGCGACTCCTCGATGCCGGCCGCCTTCATGACCTCCCGTGACCAGCGGCGATTCGCGACATCCAGCAGCAACGTGCCCGAGGCGTCTGCCATGTCCGTGGCCCGCTCGCCGGTAAGCCGGAAGCGGACGTAATCCTTGGGCAGCATCACGGAGCGCACCCGCTTCCAGTTCTGCGGTTCGTTCTCACGCACCCACATGAATTTGGTCAGGGTAAAGTTGGGCAGTGCGGGATTGCAGGTGAGGCGGATAAGCTCCTGGGCGCCGATCTTATCGGTGAGTTCGCGGCATTGCTTTTCGGTGCGCACATCGCACCAGATGAGCGCCGGACGCACCACCTGGTCCGCGTCATCCAGCATTACCGCGCCATGCATCTGGCCCGAAAATCCGATGCAGGCGATCTGCTCAGGGCGGAGAGCCGCAGCCCCCAGTGCTTTTCGCACCGCAATCCCGCAGGCTCGCCACCAGTCTTCGGGATCCTGCTCTGCCCATCCAATCTGAGGGGAGGCGAACGGGACGTGCTCCTCAGTAGCGGAGCCGAGTATCCGGCCGACCTCGTCCACAATCAGGGCGCGAGTTCCGCCGGTGCCGACGTCGATTCCAAGAACATGTGCTGGCATTTGTGTAGTACCGTGTACGTTAACGGCAGGCGGTAGCATACCACGATTCTCGCCCAGCTCTTTCTTCTGAAACCTTGTGGCGCGGGCGCCCTCGCCCGCGGCCTTTGACTTATTCTCTGCCATCCTGGAAACTCGGCGAAATCCCAAGCACGCCTTTTTTTCAAAACAAACTTACTTTTCCTGTGCCTCCACCGCACGCGGGCGAGTCGCCCGCGGCCACACGTGCAACCCCGTGTCCCCCGGTCATACCGCGACGCTCCGCAAGTTCCCGCCGGGTAGGTTACACTAGGAAACTTTCACTCGACTCTCAGGAGGAATCAGCCATGCCCGAAGCCACCCTCAGTGGCGCCGACTTCAAGAAGCAGTTGCGCGAAGGCCTGCCCAAGATGGGTTTGTTCCTGAACGCGCATAGTCCCACCGTTGCCGAACAACTGGCCCACAGCGGCTATGACTGGTTGTTGGTTGATACCCAGCACGGTCCCATGGGCTACGAGAAACTGTCCGCCATGCTTTCCGGAATTTCAAACGGCGGCGCCAAGTCCATGGTCCGCGTTGGCGGATACGACGATCGCCCCGGCATTCAGCAGGCCCTCGACATGGGCGCCGACGGCGTTCTCATCCCCTACATCAATACCGCGGAAGAAGCGCGCCAGGCAGTGAGCTGCACCAAATATCCCACAGTCGGAACGCGCTCAGTTTATTTCCCTCAGCGCAGTATGAACAAGGCGGGGCTTCTGGGATACGCCGGCAATTTCAATGATAACGGCATGGTCGCACTGCAGGTAGAAACGGCCTCGTGCATCGACAATATTGCGGAAATCGCCGCTGTGCCCGGAGTGGACATCCTGTTCCTCGGCCAGAACGACTTGTGCATGTCGATGGGACTGTACGAGAAGTACGAATTCCCCCACATGTACACCTCGCCGGAACTGGGGGCGGCCACTCAGAAGCTGGTCGATCACGCCCGCAAGAACAATCTCATTCTCGGACTCTTCCTCTTTGGCACCGCTCGCGTGGGCGAGTTCCTGGAAAAAGGATTCACCTTCATCAGTGTCGGCAATGACCTGCACCATGTACTGACCCAGGCGGGCGCCTACGTAAACGACATGGAAAATATTGCCAAGGAAAAAGGAAAGAATTGGAAGCGCAGGCCGACCGCGCTTTTCTAGGTAGAAGTTAGACAGCGTGGCCGCGGGCGACTCGCCCGCGCGCCTTGAACCAGGTGAGCCAGGCCGCAACAGCACAAGGCGAGGAGCAACTTCTCCTCGCCAGTATTCTTATCCGGACTCTAAAACCTGCGCGGGCGAGTCGCCCGCGACCACACAACCACACCGGATCATCTCACCTTCACTGCGCCGGCACCTGGATCCCCATTTCCTTGCCCAGACTCAGCTGCTGGGCCTGAAAATCCGCCAGGGCTTTTTCCATCTTGTCCGCCAGGCCGGCAACCCCTTCGTCGTCGCCCTGGGGAAGTCCCAGGTGTTGATCCAGGGCCTTCTTTTGCTTCGTGATCTCGGCATCAGCCTTGTCCAGTTTTTTCGTCAGTTCCTTCAGTCCTGATTTCTGCGATTTTGAAAAACTTTTCACAAAAGATCTGTTTCCGCTCTGCACCTCTTCCACCGCATCTTTCAGGGAGGCGACGTGCCGAGAAGACTCAGCCGGTTCATCGGCCTTAGCGGCCAGCCGGAGCAGATCCTGCGCCTGTTTCCTGGCGGCCTCCGTGCTCTTGGCCAGCGACAGAAACCGTGATGCCTGGTCAGGAGTAGCCTGCACCGCCAGTGCATGATTGAAATCCGTTAGACCTGCGTCGCCGGTTCCACTCGTTCCCGTCCCAGGAGTTCCGCGGCGATGGACGCCGCCACCACCATGCTGGGCCAGCAGACTGGGGGCGCAAAACAGCAGCACTATTCCAATTGCCAAAACGGCTGGCCGGTTCACGAGTCTTCCCCTTCCCGATGGGCCGATGACCCAGGCAAGCATATTTTACAAATGCGCGATCCGCCACGCTGTCAAGACACAGTCAACTCCTGCAAACATTTGTAAACCGTCCGGGACAGACTTGGCCCACGAAAAAAGGCCACGCTCATTTCTGAACGTGGCCTTCAAGAGTCCAAGCACCGCAATCTAGAACAAATTCCACAGAAACTGGTTGTAAACGTCGTGGTGATACTGCACCTCCGGCGCCTTCACAAACGTTCCCAGCAGACGCGGACAGCGATCGGCCGCCGCCTTTTTCAACTCCAGGTACCGTCCTTTTACATCCTCGCCGAAAAGCTTTGTCGTCCACGCCGCTTTGTCGAAATTTGCCATCGCGTCGTAGATATTGTCCGGCAGGTAACGCTCAGCCTGACGCAGGTTTTTGATTTTCGCCGTATCGCCGTCAATGCCGGTCTTGAAGATCGAGAGCATCACCATGTAGGGATTCGCATCCGGGGCCACCGAGCGTACTTCAACCCGCATGCTCTTTTCGTTGCCGATGGGAATACGAATCATGGAGCCGCGATCCACCGCC
>DATGYF010000604.1:0-5502 GCA_035298145.1 Terriglobales bacterium
GAGCAGGGTGATGGAAAGCTGACGCTCGGGATCGATCCACAGCGAAGTTCCCGTATAGCCCAGATGTCCAAATGAACGGCCGGAGAAATATTTCCCCGACTGTGATGGAGACGAAGGCGTGTCCCAACCCAGTGCACGGGAAGTTTCCTCCGGCGAAGTCTCGCGGCGAGTGAAAAGCCCCAGCGCTTCCGGACGAACCAGCGGCGCTCCGCCCTGCAGAAGAGCGTGAGCAAATGTCGCCACATCCTCCGCGGTCGCGAACAAGCCGGCATGTCCTGCCACGCCGCCCAGCACGCTGGCATTTTCATCCTGCACTTCGCCCTGGATGATTCGTTTGCGAAAAGTGCGGTCATCGGCGGTGGGAGGAATCGAAGACCGCCAGGCTACCGGCGGATTGAAAGCGGTGTGTGTCATCCCCAGCGGCCCGAAAATTTCGCGCTGGCAGAAACGGTCAAGGCTTTCATCGGCGATACGCTCCAAAGCGATCGCAAGAATGATAAAGCCGATGTCGCTGTACTTCGCGGTTGTACCCGGATCGGCCGCCAGCGGCGTGGCGCAAGCCGCTGCCAGCAGTTCATCCCTGGTCTTGTTCTTAAGAAAGAGCTTTTCATACGCTGGCAAACCGGAGGAGTGCGCCAACAGCATACGCACCGTCACCTCGCCCCTCCGCGTATCGCTCCCGGCAAACTCGGGCACGATGCTGGCCACGGGAGCCTCCAGATCGATGAGTCCCCGCTCGTACAAAATCATCGCCATGGTGGTGGTCGCGACAACTTTCGAAACCGAAGCCAGATCGAAGACGGTGGCTACGGTCACGGCAGGAGAGCTGGGTTCGTAAGTGAATCGCCCAAAGGCTTTCAGCGCAACCAATCGTCCTTGATAAGTAACCGCAACCGATGCTGCGGGAAACGCCGCCCGGGCAATAGCTTCCTGCACGATGTTGAAGGCGCGCCCAAATATAGCGTCCTGCCCTTGGTATGCGGAAACAGGGAAGCGGGGTGCGGCTTGCGATCCGGCACTCGCCGGGGAAAGATTCTTAGACAAAGGTGTGATGTGTTCGATATTCGGGTTATAACAAAGTTCCGCGGAAGGGTAAAGCTACAGTTGCCGCGACGGAGGCAGGACTGTTCCGTAGCAATGTTCGAAGGTGATTGTTGTCGGATAACACGCGCCGGGTACGCGAATCACGACCCGCTGCGTGACAACAGGCCGTGAGTTGGAAACAGCCAATGGACCATGTGAAATCGGAATGGCAGTTTAGCGTCGTGTTTCTTGTGGGTGAAAATCCCTACGGCAGGAGGGAAGTCCAGTTCAGTACGACGGTGGGTGGGTCATGCCACGTGGTGAGTTGCTCGTTGATCAGGAACCCTTTGTTGGCCACGACTTCGTACTCGGAGCTCTCACCGGGAATTACAAACAGGAAGCGGGTAGGCCCCGCTCTGGAAGCACCCAGTCGCACCGAAACTTCCATGAGCCTTTCACTCGGTGTCAGGTAGTAAATTCTCTTGCCATCGGGGCTCCATTGCGGAAGACGCCCGCCACCCCAGGAGATGCGGTACTGGCGAGCCGGCCCGGGGAAGGAACGCACGTAGATTTCGCGGGTGCCGGATTCGTCGGAGCTGTACACAATCCAGCGGCCATCGGGCGAAAACCGGCCCTCTTGTTCGTCAAACGGGGTCTCCGTTAGTGGCGAGGGATTGCTGCTTCCCCCCATCGGCATCAGCCATAGATCACCTTTTTCGCTGGCGATATCACTTGCGAGCTGTGTGTACAACAGGAAACGACCGTCGGGTGTGATGTCCGTCGGCAAATTCTGCAGCCCGTTCGCGAGTAACGGCGTCACGTTGTACGGAGGGTGTGCGGGAATGCGGTATAGGTTGTAGTACGCTTCGACGGCAGCAGCGTAGACGATAGTGGCTCCATCGCGGCTCCACAAGCCCCAATGGTCTGACTTGCTCGCTTCGAAACTCGCCCTCTCCCAATTCCTGTGTTCGAGGTCATAGATCCACAGGTCCGACGAATGAGCCTGAACGTCGCCCTTGCTCGCTAGCACCTTCTTGCTGTCGGGTGACAGTCGAACTCCAGCGTAGGTAGCTGACGAGTCCAACGTTTCCAGCGGCTTGCCGGACCAATCTGCGACAAATAAATGATGTTTGTCATCTTCCTGTGTCTGGTACACCAGCACGCTGCCTGAAACGTCATAGCTGGCGATTCCGCCGAGCCCGCCGAAATTAAGCTGGCGCGAAACCACCTGGATTGGTTCACCCGTAAGGCGGAGCTGGCTGAGGCTGAAGGGCTGGGCGAACAGGTAGCCCCGGCGCTGGAAGAACAGGTAACCAGGTTCTACGTACCGGGGGTCGGAGGCGTCGTGCACCAGCAGTTCGCTGCTTGGAGATTCCAGCTTCCCGAGCCGGACATCGTGCTGCCGGTTATGTCGCAACCCGGCGTACAGAAAGTGCTTTCCATCGGGCAAAAAATGGGCCCACTTTGTCCCACGGTCATAGCCCGACTGATCCAGGGGAAGCGGCTTCAGACTACAATCTGTGAGGCTCAGCAGCTTCATCGGCGTTAAAGCGGCATTGCCAAGAAGTGAGCGGGAAAGCAGCACCGTCTCATTCGGCCCCCAAGTCTCCACGGACATTCCCCGGATGTCACATAGAGTTTCAGGAAGCCCGCCCGCGGTATCCGCTTTCTTGAGTTTGCCGTTCACCACAAACAGCAGGTAACGACTATCGGGCGACCATGCAATATCGTCGATCCGTTCGATGCCCTCGGTTCCGGGAAGCTGCTGAACTGAGGAAGAGTTGAGATAGCGCAGCCACAAGGCTTGCCCCAATGGATCCGTAGTAAAGAGAGCCAGCTTGTTTCCATCGGGCGAGAGACGCATCGGCCCGGCGGCGAACCTACGTCCAGGAGGCAGCTGTACGACGAACGTTACGGGCCGGTCCTGTGACTTGGGCCCATTGGGGAACAGGCGCCGCGACAGTAAAAACCAAGATCCGGTTACCACTAGTCCAAGACATACCGCCCCTGCAACCCGCCACCTCCAGGTCCAAGTCTTCTTAGGTTTCGCCAGAGACAACTGGACCGGGTCACATCTCTCCACCTTCTCCAGCAGTCGATAGCCCTTCTTTGCAATTGTCTCAATAACCCGTGGCGCCTTGGGATCGTCTTCCAGAGCTTTGCGCAACTCGGAAATGGAACGGATGAGCACGTCGTCGGTAACGAAAGTATCGCCCCATACCTTTCGAATCAATTGTTCTTTGGAGACGGTTTCTCCCGGGCTCTCGGCCAGACAAACCAACACCTCAACTATTTTTGGTTCGAGGCGCGTGGTACTGCCGTGGTTGGAGATCGTGTTCTGGCTGGGTTGAACTAGCCAAGGCCCTAGCCGGAATTCGTCGGACATAGGCACACCCCGGGGAAAGTGTCGCAATTATATCCCCTTCATTATCAGATCCCTCAGGGTTCTCTCGGAAAGGCCTTCGCCTAATCTCGGCTCGGCCTCAGGACTTCCGCGGCTGTCCGCCGCTACACCCGACAACAAGCGCATGATGCCGGCCGGTGGCTGCTAGGCCTGAACCTACCCGCTGCCGCTTCCCCGGCTTCGGCCGCTGACCAGGGGAGGTCCTATGACGCGGCCAATGGTGGCAGCAGTGATTGCTATCGTTTTCAGCCTGACATCGCGCGCTGTGTTGGCCGCGGATGGCGCCAACGAGGTACCCTTCAAGCTCTATCGGGAATACGCCATTGTGGTTCGTGGCTCCATCGGGAACGTCAAGAACCTGAATTTCCTGCTTGATACGGGAGCGGTACCGAGCGTTTTGGATCGGCGCATCGCGCAAAAGCTGCACCTCACGGGCAGCGTCGAAAAACTCTCAGTTTTCACGCAAAACCTGGACACGGAACGAGTCATTGCCCCGGACGTACAACTAGGCCCGCAACACGTGAAGGCCCTGCCAGTTGTAGTGCGCGATCTGTCGTTTGCAGAAAAAGCCCTGGGTACGCGAGTGGACGCCATGATTGGGTTTGATTTCCTGGGCCAGGGTCCCTTCACGATCGACTACCAGTTCAAGAGGATCGCCTTTGGCCCGATCGACTCTTCGCTGGTGGCCATTCCATACCAGGCTGGCCCGGGGTACGCTGTCGTCGAAATGAAGATTCAGCAGCAGAAGCTCTTTCTTCTCGTGGACACGGGTGCCAGCAACCTGGTCCTGTTTGCGGGCGCGACGCGCGATTGTCCGGACGCCATCCAAAACGTCGGCGCCCAGACCTGGTCTAACATGGGCGGAGAAATCCGGGTCAAGCAAGTGCAACTCCGGGAGGCCTATTTGGGCTCCGTCCCGTGGGGATCGAGAAATGTCTTCATCCTGGACGATACAGGTTCGAGTCCGCCTGCGGGGTTGGATGGTTTGCTGGGAACCGTTTCGCTCACAGCTCGTCGCGTAGGCTTCGATCCTGAGCAGAAGACTCTGGCGTGGGATTAGTCGAGCGCGCCGCACTGCTGGTGAGCGGCTCTGCACGCACTGCGGAAATCAGTGCGGCTACACGAAGCTTCGTGCCGCACGGTGATACCACAAACGGCACCCCTGCACTTCGGTTTCTTGAGCAATATCCTGCCACTTGGTAAATTCAAAGCATCCACTCAATTTGTCCAACTCGTGGTCTGCGTACGTGTCACCTCGCAGCTTTACTTGTTGTCAGCCTTTTTCCCCTCCTGGCGACGGCGGCCACCGCCAAGGCCCCCGGCAATCCAAAACTCGCCGTTCTGGACCCCATCATCCTCGACGCCATCCACGACCACCAGATGCCCGGCGCCGTGCTGCTGGTCGGGCACGACGGACAAGTCATCTACCGCAAAGCCTTCGGCAATCGCGCGCTGGAGCCCCGCCGCGAGCCCATGACCGCCGACACTATTTTCGACCTGGCATCGCTTACCAAAGTGATCGCCACCACCACCGCCGTGATGCAACTGGTGCAAAAGGGTGAAGTCCGGCTGAACGATCCGGTGGCAAAATACATTCCCGAATTCGCTCAGAATGGCAAGGAGGACGTCACCGTCCGCAACCTGCTGACTCACTACTCCGGCCTGCGCGGAGATTTCGATCTCGATCCACCCTGGCAGGGCCGCGATGCCGCGCTCCGTCTTGCCTACGCCGAAACTCCGGTTTATCCGCCCGGCTCCAGGTTCATCTACAGTGATACCAATTTCATCACCCTGGGCGTGCTGGTAGAACACGTAACCGGGAAAACGCTGGATGAATACTGCGCCCGGAAAATCTTCCGCCCGCTGCACATGACGCATACTCGCTTCCTGCCGCCTGCATCCTGGCGGCCGAAGATTGCTCCTACCGAATACGACGAGCAAGGCAAGATGCTGCGCGGCGTGGTGCATGACCCCAGGGCGCGCCGCATGGGTGGCGTAGCCGGACATGCCGGCCTGTTCTCCACCGCCGACGATCTTTCAAAGTTTGCCCTCGCCCTGCTGCAGGGCAGCCCGAT
>DATGYF010000605.1:0-2893 GCA_035298145.1 Terriglobales bacterium
ACGCCGCGGTGAAACCCGAACCACGCCCAAGGGCCAAGGTCCGCCGCCCGAGGTCTGACGTCTGACGTCCGAAGTCCGACGCCCGCCCCACAGCTATAATGCCGCTATGTCGGGATCGCCCGCGGTTTACAGTCCGGAGTCTATGCGCGCCGAAAAGCGCGCCGTGGCTGGCAACTCCGTTCTGGCGGCGCTGGCCATTACCACCCTCAAGATTGTCGTAGGCGTGACCACGGGCAGCCTGGGAATTCTTTCGGAAGCTTTGCACTCCGTGCTTGATCTGGTTGCCGCGATTATCACTCTGATGTCGGTGCGGGTTTCTGACAAGCCGGCTGACGCCGATCACCAGTACGGCCACGGCAAGGTGGAAAACTTCTCCGCCTTCATCGAGACCGGCCTGCTGCTGCTCACCTGCATCTGGATCATCTACGAAGCGGTCAAGCGGCTCTTCTTTCACCGCGTCGAAATCGAGCCCAGCATTGCTGCCTTCGTCGTCATGTTTATCTCCATGGCCGTGGATTTCTGGCGCTCTCGCGCCTTGGGCAGGATCGCGGCCAAGTACGACAGTCAGGCGCTCGAGGCCGACGCCCTGCACTTCTCCACCGACATCTGGTCGAGCGGCATCGTTATTATCGGCCTGTTCCTGGTCCTGTTCGGACGGATGTACGGCATTGGCTGGCTGCGCGATGCCGATCCCGTGGCCGCGCTCTTTGTGGCCGGCGTGGTGGTTTACGTAAGCTCGCGCCTGGCCCGCCGGACGGTTGACGCCCTGCTTGACGCTGCTCCCGCCGGAGTGCGCAACCAGATCGTCGCCGCGGTTTCCGCTGTCGATGGCCTGCTCGAGGTGGACCGCGTCCGCATTCGCCGCGCCGGCAACCGCTACTTTGCCGATCTCTCGGTGGGCGTAGCCCGCAATGTGACCTTCCAGCGCTCCGAGCAAATGGCTGAAGCCGTGACCAGCGCGGTCCATGAAGTGTTGCCTGACGCTGACGTGATCGTGCATTCCGTGCCCCGCGCCTGGCGCACCGAAAATATTTTCGATCGCGTCCGCGCTGTCGCCACTCGCAACAATTTCAACGTCCATGACGTCAGCGTGCAGGATTTCCAGGGACGCCTGCACGTGGAACAGCATCTCGAACTCGACGAGAATCTCAGCCTCAAAGAGGCCCACGACCGCGTCACCGTCCTCGAATCGGAAATTCGTCAGGACGTGCCCGAGATTTCTTCCATCCTTACCCACATCGAGAGCGAGCCGGCAACCATCGAAGCCGGAGACGAACTCCTGCACGACGCCAGGCTGGAGCGTCGCCTGAAGGCCGTCGCCGCAAAATCTCCCGAGATCCTCGACATGCACGACATCCAGATCAAACGCGTGCGCGGACGCATTTACGTCTCCGCCCATTGCACCATGGCCGACGACCTGCCCCTGTCCAGTGTGCACGATATTTCCACCGAACTCGAAATCCGTTTCAAGCAGGAGTTTCCAGAGCTGTTCCGCGTCCTCATCCACCCCGAGCCCAAAACCGACAACCGGAGATAGAGATAGACCACGTGGGGACAGCCGCCCTCGGCTGTCCGGCCGAGCAAAGCTCGGCAAGCTTTTGTTGTAATCTGCAAGGTTGCGTACCCACGCTCGCCAACCCGTCCGCGGCTACCTCTACATCGCCGCCGCCACATTTTTCTGGGGCATCTCCGCCACCCTCGGCCGCGCCGCCTTTACCGGCCGCCTTCCCGGCCTCCATCAGGTCAACGCTATTGATCCCCTGGTTCTCTCCCAGGGCCGCGCCACATTTTCCTTCCTCGTTCTCCTGCCCATCCTGATGCTGCTCCGCGGACGCCATAGCCTCCGCCTGCCCTCACGTGACTTCGGCCAGCTCTTCCTGATCGGTATTCTGGGCGTGGCCGCCTCCAACTACTTCTACTATCTGGCGATTCAAAGGACGAACGTCGCCACCGCCATCATCGTGCAGTACACCGCCCCGATCTGGGTATTGCTCTACACCGTCGCTCGCCGGCTGCAAAAACCCACGCTGCAGCAGGTCGCGGCGGTCGGTCTGGCGGTGACAGGAATTGCTCTGGTGATTGGCCTGTTTGGTGGCAGCGGACTGCGGCTCGATGCGGTTGGCTTGTTCGCCGCCTTGCTGGCGGCCTTTTCCTTCGCCTTTTACAACATCGGCGGTCACGACATTCTGGCCCGCCGCGACCGCTGGATCGTTCTGCTGTACACGACCTGCAGCGCGTCTCTGTTCTGGCTTCTGGTCAATCCTCCCTGGAAACTCATCGCCGCCCACTATTCCGCCGCCCAGTGGCTCTTTCTGCTGTTGTTCTCTCTCATATCCGTGCTGGCTCCCTTCGCCTTTTACTTTGCCGGATTGCAGCATCTGGAGCCTACCCGCGCCATCGTGGTCAGCTGCCTGGAGCCTGTATTTTCGATCGTGATCGCGGCCATCGCCCTGGGCGAACTCATGCGCCCCCTGCAAGCCGTAGGCATAGTTTTTGTGCTGGCAGCCATCACCGTCGTGCAGTTACCCAACCGCCGCTCCGTCTCTCTCACCCCGGTCGAGCCCATCGAGTAGCCGCATTGCCCGCAATTCGTCACAGTGGTAACCTTGAAATCGGCGCGGGAGTAGTTCAGCGGTAGAACGCCAGCTTCCCAAGCTGGATGTCGCCGGTTCGACCCCGGTCTCCCGCTCCATATTTACTTATCTTTAATATTTCTCTGAGGTAATTTCATGGCGGAACCTACTTATGAAGAACTGAAGGCGCGTCTGTCTGAACTGGAAAAGCAGGGGCCGCGCCGCACCGGCAGCCTGGAATTCCGGGTCAGTGAGAAGGGCGGAGTCAGCGTGTATGGCCTGGGGCGTTTTCCCGTGACCCTGTATTACGAGCAGTGGAC
>DATGYF010000606.1:0-4064 GCA_035298145.1 Terriglobales bacterium
TCGGCCATGGACGCCGGCAAGTATCCGGATGACGGCCCCGAGGGAGCGAAGCCAAGCAGCGCGCGCCCGTCGAGCACGCCGCCGGCGTACTCCTGAATCAGTTCGGAATACTTCGTGCCCATCGGCACTTCAAACACTCCGGGCCGGTTCACATCGCCGCTGATGCCGACGAACTTCATGCCGGGCGATCCGTTTTTACCTTGCGACTTGAACCACTCCACGCCGCGAACCAGAATCACAGTCGCAAAAGCGAACGTCTCCACGTTGTTGATCGCGGTGGGCTGGTTCCACAAGCCATTCGTTCCCGGGAAGGGAGGCTTGTTCCGAGGCTCAGCCCGCTTGCCTTCGATGGCTTCGAGCAACGCGCTCTCCTCGCCGCAGATGTAGCCGCCCGGGCTGACGAAGATTTCCAGATCAAAACTGAGATCGCTGCCCAGAATACCTGCGCCCAGCAACCTTTCGCGGTAGCAGCGCTCAATCTCCTCCTGCAAGATCTCCTTTGGATTTTCGTATTCGTGCCGGATGTACAGAATTCCGCGCCGCGCGCCCGTGACCAGGCCGGCGGTGATCATGCCTTCAATCACCAGCCAGGGCGCGTTCTCCATGATGAAGCGGTCTTTGATGGTGCCGGGTTCGCTCTCGTCCGCATTGCAGACGATGTATTTTTCTTTGCCGGGCGCGTTGTGCACAATTTCCCACTTGCTGCCGGTGGGGAAGCCGGCCCCGCCCATGCCGCGCAGGCCGCTGGCTTTCAGGGTGGCCACAATGCCAGTCCAGTCGCGGGTTTCAACAAATTTCCGCACCACCGAATAATTCGATGAACCGTTGTAGGGATCGGAAATCACCGGCGTCCGGCGGCGGTCCCGCGCAGGTTCAGGAAGGGCGCCGCCTGACAGCAGATCTTTTACTACGGCGGCAGTGCGCTCGCCCTGAACGTTACAATAGATCCGATCATTGATCGAAATCGCCGGCGCTTGATCGCAGCGCCCCAGGCAGGACACATCGCGGATGCTTACGGCCTCCCGGCTGGTGCCGCGGAAGGCCTGATCCAGCGCGGCTTTCACCTCGCCGCTGCCGCGCAGATGACAACTCATGTCGGCGCAAACCCTCACATCCACCTGGGGTGGCGGAGTGAGCTGAAAATGTGGATAGAAGCTGGCCACGGCATGGATCTGGCTCAGCGGCACACCGATCCTGGCGGCCAGCCGCCGCAGTTGGTCTGCGGGCAGGTAGCCGAATTCGTGTTGGATGCCCCTGAGTTCGTCGAACACGGCGCGAGTGTCCCCTTAGCCTTGCATCATAACGTTGCGCCTTCCCCTGCCATCGTAACGGCAAAGGTTCTCTCCGGGGATGACCGCAGCGCGCACCTATGGTGCGTGTCCGGCTGTTTTCCCCACGTACCTCACTGTCAATTGATTTCGCGGGATGGAATGGGTATAAGCAAACCAAATCGCTATTTCCTGAATTATTGCTCGATATCGTTCGATCATGAAGCGCGGAATACCTACTCTCGCCGCAGCCGGCCGCAGATATCTCCGGGTGCATGTCATTGGGATTAGTTTCACGCTCGTCGCCGCCGCCGCCGCCCAGACTTCGCCGGTAGGAAAATACAACGGGCCCGGGGGCTGCGCTTCCAGCAGTTGCCACGGCAGCATTCAACCCAGGCAGACCACCCACGTTTCTCAAAACGAGTACAGCATCTGGGCCGGACAGGACAAACATGCCCGCGCCTACCAGGTGCTTTCCAATGACGTCTCGCTGCGGATCGGCCGCATCCTGAATCTGAAGTCTTCACCTGAACAGAACGAGAAGTGCCTGGCCTGTCACGCGCTCTCCGTTTCAGCCGAACAACGTGCCCAGACTTTTGATCTGAACGACGGAGTGAGTTGCGAGAGCTGCCATGGTCCGGCGGCGGGCTGGCTGGGCCCGCACACGGTCAAGGGTTGGGAGAATCAATCGTCCGAGCAAAAAGCGAAGCTGGGAATGATCGATTTGCGCGATGTAGCTGTCCGCAGCCACACCTGCCTGCGTTGTCACCTGGGCACCGCGGAAAAATTCGTCGATCATCAGATGATCGCCGCCGGACATCCTGACCTGACCTTCGAGCTGAATCTCTTCAGCGCTGTCATGCCGCGCCACTGGAAGGAACCCGCGGACAGCCCGTGGTTCGGCACGAAAGAATGGGCCGTGGGCCAGGGCATGCAGTTGCGGGACAGCCTGCAGCGTCTGGCTCGCCGGGCGCGCAGTTCGACCTGGCCCGAGTACGCGGAACTCGATTGCATCGCCTGCCACCACAGCCTCACCGCTCCCAAAGACAGCTGGCGTCAGGAAGCAGGTTATGCCGGGCGCACGCCGGGCGTCCCGGCATGGAATGCGGCGCGCTTCGTCGTCTTCCGCTACGCGGCGGCGGCCACCGACGCGAGCGCGGCAAGCAAACTGGAATCGGAGATCGCAACTCTCAGCAGCTTGATGGGACAACTCAACGGCGACCGCGAACAAATCGCGGTCTCGACCGAACGGGCTGCGACGCTGGCGGACTCGCTTACGCGCGAGCTGAATGACCGCGCCTACGACCAGGCGTTCACGCTCCAAGTCATGCGCCGCATTGCTGCCGACTCGAGCCTCGCTCTGCAAGGACAGCGCGCCGCCGAGCAAGCCACCATGTCTCTTGATTCGCTGTACAACGTTTGCAAGCAGAGCGGCGCGTCCGACAACGATGTGCAAAGCGCGATTGCGGGGCTTTTCGCGCAGGTGCAGAACCCGTCGGCCTATAACGCGCCCGCCTTCACGGTGCAGCTCCAGAGAGTCGGAGCCGCGCTGGATCGCGGATCTGGGCCGGCCCGCAAATAGCAGCGCCGAATCCGACCATGGAAAACAACACCTCCGAGCATCAGCGGCTGCGCGAGAAACATTCCGGCCCGGTCGCCCCCTGGCGCAAGTGGGGACCTTATGTCAGCGAACGCTCCTGGGGCAGCGTGCGCGAGGATTACAGTCCCGATGGCTGCGCCTGGGAATTTCTCACCCACGACATGGCGCGCAGCAAGGCCTATCGCTGGGGAGAAGACGGCATTGCCGGCATCTGCGACCGTTATCAACTTCTCGTCTTCGCCCTGGCCCTGTGGAATGGCCGTGATCCCATCCTGAAAGAGCGCATGTTCGGGCTCACCGGCAATGAAGGCAACCACGGTGAGGACGCGAAGGAATACTGGTTCTATCTCGACAACACGCCGACCCACAGTTACATGAAGATGTTGTACAAGTATCCGCAAGGCGAGTTTCCTTACCAGAAGTTGCTGGAGGAAAACCGGCGCCGCTGGGGACAGGTGGGCGCGCCGGAGTACGAATTGCTGGACACGGGAATCTTCGATCAGGACCGCTACTTCGACGTCATCATCGAATATGCCAAAGCCGGGCCGGAAGATATCTGCATTCGCATCGAGGCCATCAACCGCGGGCCCGAAGCCGCCGACCTGCACTTGCTGCCGCACCTCTGGTTCCGCAACACCTGGGCCTGGACCGATCCGCCGGGCGCTGAGCCTTCCATTCGACTACAAGCCGCTGGAAATCAGATTGCGCTTGTGGCCGACGAGTCGAACGCCACCAGCCTGCACAACCTGCAATTTCCCTACTCGCTCGGCACTCATTATCTTTACGCCCCCCAGGGCGGTGAACCTCTGTTTACGGACAACGAGAACAACGCAGTCCGCCTCTATGGCTGCTCCGACAATCGCAAGCCCTATGTCAAAGATGCCTTTCACCGCCACATCATTAATCATGAAAACTGTGTTAATCCTCGACAGATGGGGACGAAGTCGTGCGTTCATTACGAGCAGAAAGTTCCGCCGGGCGGGTCCATGATCCTGCGGCTGCGGTTGACTCCCGAAAAGCTGGCAGCTCCCCTTAACGACGTGGACGAAATCGTTCGCCGGCGCAAAGCTGAAGCCGACGAATTCTACGCCTCGATCCATCCCCCGACAGCCACCGCGGAAGAGAAGGCCATCCAGCGCCAGGCCCTGGCCGGAATGCTGTGGAGCAAGCAGATTTATCTTTGGGACGTAAACCGC
>DATGYF010000607.1:0-13956 GCA_035298145.1 Terriglobales bacterium
TGGCCGGCGATGTCCGAGGCATAATGCGACAGCGCGCCCAGGGCGAAGGCGTACTCGTTAACATCCTGACTCTGGCGCAGCAGTTCCAGCACGAAGTCGCCGCTGCGAACGTAATGCACCAGATTGCTGAACTGTACGCTGCCGAAGGGATAGTAGCCCAGGTCCTGGATGACGGCGCCGCCATAGGCGTAGGCATGCGCCTCGGTGATTTGCTCCTCCGTGAGTCCGGGATAGCGCTGCAGAAGGAGGGGACGAAGGGCGTCGGCCCAGAGCAGGTCAACAATTTGTTCGTGAGTCAGGACGGAATACGCGGACGAGCCGCCGCTGCACATGAGCAGGATGAGAAGGAGCGCCAGGCAGGTCCAGGCAGGTGTGGACGCGGGCGTCCCCGCCCGTGCCTCCCGCCGTCGGGGATTTTCTCTCCCGAGATACTGCGTCGCGGACGGGCACGAGCGGGGACGCTCGCGCCCACATTTTGATGGTTTGCGGCGCATAGTTTAAATACGGCCCAGAAGCACGAGAACGACAACGATGAGAATGATCACGCCCACGCCGCCGGTTGGGGCATAGCCCCAGTCCCGGCTGTGCGACCAGCGGGGAAGCGCTCCTAAGAGCGCGAGAATGAGTACGACGATCAGGACAGTTCCTAGCATGGTCGCTCCTTAAGTCAATGGGTTTATGCGGTGCAGCCTCTCCCGGAGCTGCACCGCCGAAACCCGCGCTAAAACGTGATATTGATCGCAATTCCCTGGCCGGGATAACTGCGGTTGTACATGTAGTAGCCGTTGTCCTCGTAGCTGACGTACACATCGTCGTTGTCGTACCAGTCATCGCCCCAGCCGGACGGCCAGGGATCGACCGCACTGATCCAATAGCCCTGATACTGGAAGCGCGGATATCCGCCTACCACCAGAAAGGGGAGGCCGCCGATGCGGAATCCGTGGCTCGGGCCAAAGTACCCGCGGTACCGGTACTCGGGGACACGGTAGCCGCGGTAGCCGCCGCGTTGCTGCCAGTTGCGGTGGTCGGACTGCCAGTTCTGTGAGCGATGCTGCTGCCATGCGCTCCGCTGGACCCGCTGCTGCTGTGGCGAGTACTGGCGTCTATCGTTGCCCCGCCCTTGCGCCGAACGCGTGTAGCGGTCGTTCTGATCCTGCCGCTGCTGCTGCTGGGCGTGTTGCTGGTGGTCGTTCTGCTCCTGCCGCTGCTGCTGCTGGGCATGTTGTTGCTGGTTATGCTGAGGCTGCTGCTGGTCACGCTGGGTCTGTTGTTGCCTCTGCTGACCCTGCGGTTGGGCATGCTGCGGTTGCGGTTTCTGAGCATGCTGCTGTTCGGGTTGGCCTCTCTCATGCCCGCCCTGTTGCTGTTTGCCGTGGTCTTGCTTGTCGCCGTGCTCTTCGTGCTGGGCATAGGCAGGTACAGCGACTCCGAGAATCAAGGACAGGATGGCCGTGCTGGTGATTGCGATCATTTTCATGTGTGCAGCCTCCGTTGCTGCTGAGTCGCGCTCGCCCTACCGCAAGCTTCCGGTTTGGGGATTGACCGGGTTGCCGATGGCTTCCCCGGACACGAGAAGCTCAACTCTCCGGTTCTGCTGCCGGCCGGCGGAGTTGTCGTTTGAAGCTACAGCCAGGCTGTTGCCAAAGCCCTTGGCTGTGACCGCACTCGACGACACGCCTTGTTGCACCAGGTAATCCCGTACTGAGGCAGCGCGGTTTTCAGACAGGGTCTGGTTCATCTGATCGCCGCCCACATTGTCGGTATAGCCGCCCACTTCGATGTTGAGTCCAGGATAGGCCAGCAGAATGCCGGCAACTTTTGCCAGCTTCTCCCGCGCGCCCGGCTTCAACGAGTATTTACCGGTGTCAAATAAGACATCGGACATGCTGACGATGAGCCCGCGCGCGCTGTCGCGCGTCTGCAGAATGGTGTTGAGCTGCTCGGACAAGCGCAAGCGCATGGCCGCCTTGTCGGCTTCCGCCTGTTGCACGCTCGACTGGGCCTGCTGCGCGGCCAGCCGTGACTGGTCCGCGTCCGCCTGGGCCGCGGAGAGGGCATCGGCTGACGAAGCCTGGTTAGCTTCCATATCGGATTTGGCCTGGTTGGCGTCCGCCTGGGCTCTGGCCGCATCGGCCTGGGCCCGGGCCGTGGCTGCTTGCGCTCGCGACGCATCCGACTCAGCTTGAGCCCTGGCTTGTTCGGCGCGGGCCTGCTCCGACTGTGCCTGCTCTTTCTGGCGGGTCGCGTCGTCGGCTTCAGCCTGGGTGTTGGCTTGAGCGTTTGCGGCAGCCTGGCGTTCGTTCTCCAGTCGCTCCTGCTCGATCTTCTTGACCGTGATGGCGCGGGCGTCTTCGGCCGTCTGCACTACTTCGCGGGCAACCCCGATCATGGCCTTGCGATCGCTGTGCTTGCTGACGGCATCGGCATCCACTTGGTCCATCAAGCGGGAGGCATGCTGATAACTGTCGTGAGCGTAGGTTTCGGCGCCTTCGGATTGCGCGATGCGCAGGGCGTTGCGGGCCTCGAAGAATTCCAGGGGCAGCTTTGTGTTCAGCACCACCGGATCGAATTTGTAGCCCGTGGGGATGTAGCCACCGCGTTCCAGCAGGTCATACTTGGTGTGCATGGCCTCGGTGGTTCCTTTGGTGTCCTCGCGGACCACGTTTTCGAGCACCACCACGTTGCTGGGCTGGCGCACCGCATAATACGGTTCCGCGGTCACGACCAGAGCGAAGGCCTGCAGATCGGTGGTGACATCGACCTTGCTGCGATGGTTATCGCCCACCAGGATTTCGCCCAGGTTCACTGCCCGGCCCTCGGGCGAGATGGCCCACAGGATGTAGGTGAGATACTCGTTGCCGAAAGTCGTAGGATTTTCCAGGTTGGCGAACTCGACTTCGATTTCGATGTAGCCCTTCTTGCTCTCTACTTTGGCTTCGCCGCGGGCCTGGGGCATCAAGTCAGTACCCGCGAAATCCATCTTGGTGGCTCCGCCGCGATGTTGGTAATTGACCGCCTGAATACTGCGGCTGACCACGGTCACCCGGAAGGTCGGGGTGTGTTCCATGGGCTCGACGGCTTGAGAATTGCTCTGTGCGAATGCACTCAAACTGAGGGTGAGTCCGGCTGCTAACAGAAGCTTGGTATTCAAAGGTCTCTCCTTATGGCAGATATCTGCCGTCCTGCTCTAGTTTCCGCCTTGAATCCGCGGGTCGGGATTATGACTTGCTCATAATCCGCTCATCCATTCCCGACGTGGATTCGGGAAAGGGAATGAAACAGTCCAAAAACATTCAACAGCCAGAGAACCACGGCGATTACCACGACGCCGTTCAGGATCGACTTGATGGACGACTGCATCGGAATGAAGCGGTTCACCAACCACAGCAGAACACCTACCACGATCAGAACTTCCAGGATCTGAATTAAAGGCATGGTTTTTGACCTTTCCTGTTTGCGCGGGCAGACGCCCTCTCCGCCGAGGGTGTTTACCCTAATTGTTGTTCGAGTCCTTAGGGTCGCATCGTGTTGCCGTGAAGTTCCGCGGCCCAACACGGACGAAGAATGTCAAAATCGCTGCATGTGGTCGCTTCGACTTGAACTGGCCGGGACCTGACCCGCCGCGACTAAGGAATGAGAGCTCCGAATTAAGGATTCGTCGCTATTTACACATTCAGCAGGTTAAAGAATGACAGGCTGGCGCTATCCTGTCTGAGCAAGACAGCTCACATCGGGAACTGGGGCATTGGCCGCTTCACGCCGGAGTAGAAACCGTCAGTCGCGCCTTCTGCCTACGCCTTGATGGTGACTGTCACCGCCGCACCCTTTTTGAGGACCACTTGGTCGCCGTTTTTCATGGTCAGAATGTTGTCGATGCCGATCTCCTGCGGTTCATCAACACTTTGAATAGCGATCTGCGCTTTTTCCGGCACGGTTGGATCGGATGAGGGGATGGTTTCTTTCACAACTCCGGGCAGGGTAATGCTTACGGGATCGGTCATAGGGTCTTCCTCTTTTGGCGTAACCAAGGACGTAAAACCAGAACGTAAGAACCGGGACGTAAGAAACAAAATACATGACAAATGCGCAGCCTGGCGTCTGAGAAACACAGCACACATCTGAAGAGCATACCGGCGAAGCGCCTTGTGCCGGGCAAGATCAGAGGACTGGGGGTTCCGAACACTCAAACTCCCGTCCGCATTTGAAACAGACCTGATACGTTCTGCCCTTGATAGTGAACACGCGGCTCATCTCGCGGTGACGGCAGCGGAAGACAAACTCGAAGAGCCAAAGCACTGGGTTCATACATCCTGCGATCGCCGCCGTTCACAACTCCCGTTGGCATCGAGCCACTCGAGCAACGCCCGCACGCTGGCCCGGGCGAGTGCGATCGAACAGTCGGCGGCCCCGTAGTAAATATTGACGTTGTCGCCATCGGGTTCCATCGTGTATCCGCAGGGGAACACGACATCGTTGACGTCGCCATTACGTTCGTAGTCCGCTTCCGGCCCAAAGATCCAGGAGTCGCCGCGCAGCAGGCATTTTTCCGGATTCTCCAGATCGAAAAGTGCCAGGCCCAGCCGGTATAAACATCCCGAAGGGGTGTGCCGCACTCCGTGGTAGAGGACGAGCCAGCCTCTTGAGGTCTCGATGGGCGGCGGGGAGAGTCCGATCTTGTTGGCGTCCCACCAGGCACCGCGGCGGGCTTCCAGTATGGGCCTGTGCCGGCCCCAGTGGCGCAGGTCGGGCGAGTAGGAAATCCACATGTGGGCCCCGAGGGGCGTCATGGGGCGATGAATCAGCGCCCAATAACCGTTGATGCGCCGGGGCAGAAGTGCGGAATCTTTATCATCGGGCGTCATGATGACGCCGTAGCGCTCGAAAGTGCGGAAGTCATTGGTCAGGGCCAATGACACACCCGGGCCGCCACGCGAGTACGAGGTATAGGTCACGGCGTACTGTTGCAGCTCGGGCACGAAGGTGATGCGCGGGTCCTCGATGCCCCAGACCTCCTCCGGATAATCCTTGGGGTTAGGCATCAAGGTGGGTTCGCGGTCGATCTGCCAGCCGTCGACTCCATTGTGCGAGCGGGCGGCGCACAGATGCGACAAGCCGCGGCGGTCTTCGATGCGGCACAGCAGCAACGTGGTGCCATCCTGCAGCAAGGTTGCGCCCGCATTGAACACGCTGTTGATGGAGTACGGCCAGTGCTTGCGCGTGAGGATGGGGTTGCCCGGGTGGCGCAGGAGCAGGGGCGGATAGTGAGGGCTTTCGACGTTGATCAGCGTGGTTTCGTGAGCAGTCATCACCGGCCTTCCAATTTCTCAGGGATTTGAAGGGAACTCATTTCGAGTAATGCCATCAGGAAAGACAGGGTGGATTCCGCTCCCTGATTTTGATTGGCGCGGTCGGGATGCAAACCGTCCCGGCAGCCGCCAGTGGCAGAATCGTAGAGAGGAAGCTGAAGATCGTTGTCGCCCAGGAACCAGTTGAACGCGGACCACGCATCCACGCGCCAGCGATCGTCGCCGGTGACGTGGTAAGCCTGTAAACAGGCGGACACCGCACCCGCGGCTTCAACCGGCTGTTGATCGAATCGCGCCTGTTCTCCACCCTGGCGGTAAAATCCCTCCGAGCCGATGGGCACAAAGTGTCCATTGGCCGGACAGCGCTGGGTTTCCATGAGCCATTCAAGAGAATCGAGCCCGGCGGAAATCATGGGTTCATTCCCGCAGGCCGATCCCGCCAGCAGCAGGGCCTGCGGCAGCCTGGCATTGCCATAGGCAACTACATCCTCAAACCACTTCCACTCTGGACGGTGGATCGACTCATACATGTCGAGCAGTCTTTGCCCCAGTGCGGACCGTACACGCTGGGCGTCGCGGTCTCCCACGTACGAATGCAGGTACTCCTGAATCCCAAGCAGGGCATAGGCGCAGGCCCGGGGGCTGTGAAACTCGACAACTGCCGGCACGGAGAACTCAAACAGGCGGCCGGCGGCGCCCCGCAGGCCGGGATTCCCGGACCGGCCCAGTAGGGTTCCGAGCGCCCACAAGGCGCGGCCGTGAGAATCTTCCGAGCCCTGTTCTTCCAACCACTGGTGGTCGTAGCCCAGAAAGTTCCGGAACCTTTTCAGCCTGGGATTGAAGGCATGATCGAGGAATGCCATGTAGCGGAATGCCCAATCCGGGTTGGCGGCTGCGATTACAGCAGACAGGCTGGTGGACTCGACGCCCAGTTGATTCAACAGCACGGTAAAAATGAGGGCGCGCGCATTGTCATCGGTGGTATATCCCTCGGCGCGGTTGGGGATGGTGAAAATGGCATGTTGCAGCATCCCGGTGTCATCGGTAAGGGCATTCACGTGGCTGAGTTTTAATTCGGGCAACTGGTTCAGCGATTTCCCGGTGGAGCGTGCCGAAAACTGGACTCGGGGAGTCGCCATGCGGTCGCTGCGGACCCGGGAGAAACTCGCCATGTAGCCCTGCGCGGATTTTTTCCAGACCATGTCGCGGGCGAACAAGTAGGCGCGCTTGCGCATGGCGTGACGCAGCGCCGGTGTGCTCAGAAGTTCGATGGTTTTTTGCGCGATGGCGCCCGGATCCTGGAAGGGAACCAGCGCCCCTCGACCCTCGTCCAACAGCTCAATGGCGTGCCAGTAAGGAGTGGAGATGATGGCTTTGCCCGCTCCCAGGGCATAGGCGAGGGTCCCGGAGACGACCTGCGCTTCATGGCGATAAGGAGTGACATAGATGTCGGCGGCGCCGATGAACTCCGCCATCTCTTCAGGGGTGGCAAAACGGTCGTGGAAGATCACTTGCGATTCCACTCCCACTTCCCTGGCCAGAGCCTGCAGGCCGGCTCGATACTTGTCTCCCTCGCGCCGCAGGATGTGAGGATGGGTCGCGCCCGCCACCAGGTACACCACGTTTTCGTGTTTCGACAGGATCTGCGGCATGGCCTTAATCACGTTTTCAATGCCCTTGTTGGGCGAGAGCAGGCCGAAGGTGAGCAGCACCGCCTTGCCCTCCACGCCGAAACGGTCCTTGTAGAAATTGGGATCGAGAAAAGGCAGGTCGGGGACGCCGTGCGGGACCATGTCAATCTTGCTGGCGGGCACCTTGAAAATTTCCTGCAGGAACTGGGACGAGAGCTGGCTCATGACAATGAGCCGGTCGGAAAGCTCGGCAATCTCTTCCATGACCACGAGCTGGTCGGCATCGGGTTCGCGCAGCACGGTGTGCAGCGTGGTCACCACCGGCATTTTCAAGCCGCGCAGCAGATGCAGGATATGGCTTCCGGCCGGGCCGCCGAAGATTCCATATTCGTGCTGCAGGCACACCATGTCGATGTTGTGAAAGTTCAGGAACTCGGCAGCTTCCTGATACGAGGCCACGTCATCCTGCGCCAACGACCATCGCACCCGGGCGGGATAGTCATATCCTTCTTCCGTGTCATTCACGGGCAGCGCCAGCAGCCGTGCGGTGCCATACTCCGCGGCAATGGCCTCGCACAGGTCGGTCGTGAACGTGGCAATCCCGCAATGCCTGGGCAAGTAGTTGCCGATCACGGCAATTCGACTGGGCAGTGAGGGCTTGGCGTGCCAGCGCGGAGGTGCCGCAACTTCGTCCCGGGCGGCGGGACGAGGCGCGATAACTTCCACCATCCCTCTGGTAAACATTGTCTTTGGCAGTGACATTGGCCCCTGGTGGTGAGTTCTGCTGAGAAACGGGGTGGTGGAGAATTGACCGAATGCAGGATTTTCGAATTTAAATTCGTCAATTCGAAATTCTGTAATCCGACAATGAGCACGCAATCCGGCGATCAGCTCGCTGGTAGAATTTAGCTACCAGAAGTATCGAACATCATCACGCCTGAGGACTGGTCAAAATTGACCAGACATCTGGGCGAGATTCAGAACCCGGAGACTGTAATGTCAATTCGACCGGTTAAGCGCCTGGTGAAGGCGAAACCAACTCTCGAAGGCGCCGGCGTGCACCTGCGACGTGCGTTTGGCTTCGGCAATACCTCCGACTTCGACCCATTCCTTCTACTGGATGACTTCCGCAACGACGTTCCAGAAGATTACCTGGCAGGCTTTCCCTGGCATCCGCATCGTGGGATCGAGACTATTACTTACGTCCTTGCCGGAACGGTCGAGCACGGCGACAGCATGGGCAACCGTGGCGACATCGCTTCGGGCGATGTGCAGTGGATGACGGCCGGGAGCGGGATCATCCATCAGGAGATGCCCAAGGGCGATCCGGCCGGACGCATGCATGGCTTCCAGTTGTGGGCCAACCTTCCCGCGTCCCAGAAGATGACGGCTCCGCGCTATCAGGAAATCAAGGCGCCTGAAATTCCGGAGATAAAGGACGACGACGGTACCCACGTGCGCGTGGTGTGCGGCACGTTCTGGGGGAAGACCGGCCCGGTTGAAGGAATCGCCACCGATCCAACCTACATCGATGTGTCCGTCTCTCCGGGCAGAAGGAAGACGCTGCCGGTTGAAGTCACTCGCCACGCCTTTGCGTATGTGTTCGCGGGCGGCGGAAAATTCTGCAATGCCTCGGGCCCGCTGACGGTACCGACCGAAGCGGTGAAGTGGTCGGACACCACGCCTCCGGTCGAGGCGGATAATCGCTCGCTCGTGCTCTTCGACCGCGGCGACGAAGTGACGGTGCAGGCCGGCGATGACGGCATCCGTTTTCTGCTGGTCTCGGGAAAACCGCTGCAGGAGCCGGTGGCATGGTACGGCCCCATCGTGATGAACACACAGGAGCAGCTGCGCCAGGCCTTCCAGGAGCTGGAACAGGGAAAATTTCTGAAATAAGACCACGTGGGGACAGCCGCCCCCGGCTGTCCGGTCGAGCGAAGCTCGACGACTGTTTGTTGATACCAAAATCCGTAGTAAAGCAATATCGGAGCTTTGCTCCGCTGGACAGCCGGAGGCGGCTGTCCCCACGTGTGCTTACTTTGAAATCGCGGGCTCCAGCAGGCCACGGTATTTCAACATCGGCTCAATGCTGGGCTCTGCTCCGAGCCACTCCCTGTACAAGTTAGCCAAATCTTCCGTGTTGCCACGGGACAGTACCATGTGGCGGAGACGATCTCCGTTGGCGCGAGTCAGGCCGCCGTGGTCTTCGAACCACTGGAAGGCGTCATCGTCCAGCATCTCAGCCCATAGATAAGCGTAATAGCCGGCGCCATAGTCGCCGCCCCAGATGTGCGCGAAGTAGGTGGAGCGGTAGCGGGGCGGCACGGCGCTGAGCGCGAGGTGTGTCTTCTTCAACGCGGCGGTTTCAAACGCATCAGGTTCTTGCAGCGGCGTGCTCGAAGGCAGCGTGTGCCACTGCATATCGAGCTGGGCTGCGGCCAGGATCTCGGTGAGGGCATAGCCCTGGTTGAAGGTTGCGGATTTCTTGATCTTTTCGGCAAGTTCTGCCGGCATCGGTGCCCCGGTCTTGTAATGCTTCGCGTAGTGGCTGAACACCGCGGGATAACTTGCCCAATGCTCGTTGAACTGCGAGGGGAACTCGACGAAATCGCGCGGCACTGCGGTACCGGAAAGGGTCGGATACTGGCTGTCGGCCAACATGCCATGCAGGGCATGGCCGAATTCGTGGAACACGGTGGTGACATCGCGAAAGCTGAGCAGCGCAGGTTCGCCGGGCGCAGGCTTGCTGAAGTTGCAGACGTTATAGACGACCGGCAATGTCCCCAATAGTTTGGACTGGTCAACGAAGTTGCTCATCCAGGCGCCGCCGCGTTTGTTGTCGCGCTTGAAGTAGTCGCCGTAGAACAAGGCCAGGGGCTGGCCGTTGGCGTCAATGACTTCAAAGACGCGCACCTCCGGGTTGTACACCGGAATATCTTTGCGCTCCTTGAAAGTGATTCCGTAGAGCTGGCTGGCGGCGTAGAACACGCCGTTCTCCAGCACATTGTTCAACTCGAAATACGGCTTGATCTGGGCTTCGTCCATGTCGTACTTCGCTTTGCGGACCTGCTCGGCATAGAAATTCCAGTCCCACGGCTCCAATTTGAAGCCGGCCTTCTGCGAGTCGATTAGAGCTTGAATATCGCCGGCTTCGGCAGTGGCTCTGGCCGTCGCTCCCGGCACCAGCGCATCCATGAACTTCAGCGCTGCCTCCGGCGTTTTCGCCATCTGGTCGTCCAGCTTCCAGGCAGCGTAGGTAGGGAAGCCAAGCAATTTGGCTTTTTGCGCGCGCAGCTGGGCCAGACGGGAAACAATGTCACGGGTATCGTTTGCTCCCCCGCGTTCGGCGCGATTCCAGGAGTTCTCGAACAGCGCCTGTCTGGTCGAGCGCTGGTTGAGCGAATCCAGGTCAGGCTGTTGCGTGGTGTTCTGCAGCGGAACCACGTAGCCCTCCAGCTTGCGGTCTTTTGCCGCCAGTGCGGCCGCGCTGATCTGCGCATCCGTCAAGCCCGCCAGCGCGCCCTTGTCGGTGGTGACGAAAGCTGCGTCTTTGGTGGCGGCGAGCAGCCTGGTGGTGAAATCGTTGGTGAGGGTTGATTCTTCTTCGTTGAGCTTTTTCAGCGCGTCCTTGTCGGAATCGGAGAGATTGGCTCCGGAGTGCACAAATTTCTTGTAGTAGAACTCCACCAGGCGCAGCGCTTCCGCATCCAGTTTCAGCGAATCGCGTTGCTGGTAAATCGCGGCCACGCGCTGGAACAATTTGGAGTCGAGATAGATCGCGTCGCTGTGTGCGGCCAGCCGGGGCGCCTCGTAGTCCTGCACTTTCTGCAGCTCGGGATTCAGGTTGGCTCCGGTAACGCCGTTGAATGCGGCCATGGCGCGGTTGAACAACTGCCCGGTCTTTTCCAGCGCGACAAATGTGTTTTCGAATGTCGGCGGAGCAGGGTTGTCGGCAATCGCCCGGATCTCCCGGCGTTGCTCCGCCATGCCGGCTTCGATGGCGGGCTGGTAATCGCTCTCTTTGATCTTGTCGAAGGGCGGTGCGTGAAAGGGCAGGGTGCTTGGCGCATAGAACGGGTTATTCGGCCCAAAATCCATAGGTTTATCCAAGGTGGAGGCACTGGAGCCGAGCGCCAGGGCGCCGGCTGTGATCAGAATCGCTAATCGTGACCGCATGATTTCTATTCGAGAATTGTAAACGACTGGCAGGGTTTGTGGATGCGGGTCGGACAGGAGTGTCCGACCCACACGTTATGCGGATATCAGACTGCCTGGTGGCTCAGCGCCTCGCGGTTGGCGGCCCAGGTCATGACTTCGGCGATCACGCGGCCAACCTCTTCATTGGTGAGCTCGGGATACATGGGAAGCGACAGGACGCTGGCGGCGGACTCTTCCGTGACCGGCAGCGCACCGACATGAGCGGGACGTCCCCAGGGAAAGCCTTCCTGCTGGTGAATGGCAATGGGGTAGTGAGTCAGGGCGGTAATGCCCTCCGACTGCAAGTACGCCTGCAGACCGTCCCGGTCGTCGCTATCGACCACATATAGATGATAGACGTGCTGGTAGTCGGGCGGTGTGAATGGCAGAGTCATCCCTGCGCCGGCCAGGCCCTGGTCGTAGAGCCCGGCAATCTCGCGGCGGCGCTCGCTCCACTCGTCCACGTGCTTCAGTTTCACGCGCAAGACCGCGGCGTGGATATCATCCAGGCGGCTGTTGTAGCCGATGCTGTGATGAGAGCGCTTCATCGAGCCGTGGTTGCGCAGCTTGCGGATCTCGGCGGCGAGATCCTTGTTATTGGTGGCCACGGCGCCGCCGTCTCCGAAGCATCCCAGGTTTTTCTGAATGATGAAGCTCAGGCAGACTGCGTCGCTGAGCTCGCCAATCGCAAAGTTATCGCCCCGGGCTCCAATGCCCTGGGCGCAATCTTCCACCACAAACAGATTGTGGGCCTTGGCGATGCGTGCGATCGCAGGCATATCTGCGGTCAGGCCGTACAGATGTACGGGCACGATGGCGCGAGTTTTTGGCGTGATCGCGGCTTCGATCTTGCTGACGTCAATATTGCGGGTCCGGGGATCGGAATCCACGAATACCGGAGTGGCGCCGGCCAGCCAGATAGCTTCGGCGGTGGCGAAGAAAGTGTTGGAAGTGGTGATGACTTCGTCGCCCGGGCCGAGGCCCAGGGCCAGGAACACCAGCAGCAGGGCGTCGGTGCCGGAGTTGACGCCCACCGTTTCCTTGGTCTTCATGTAACGCGCCAGCTCTTCTTCAAACTTCACCAGTTGCGGGCCCAGCACATAGCTGCCGCTTTCGAGCACATCCAGAATGGCCTGATCGATCTCGGCCTTCAGATTGTGGTACTGCTTCACGTGGCCATAAAAGCCGATGTTAGATTCGGGCATGGGGGACTGCCTCCTTGCATTCTGTTGTGGATCTGACGAAGCCGAACTCTATCGTATTAAAACGATTAACTCGCCGCAAAATGGGCTGGTCAAGACTTTGTACCCCCAATAGGCTCCATTCGCTAAACTCAAAAATCCGATGGCGGAGAATCAAAAAACTGCTAGCCCGTGCACTCGAGGGAGTTACAAACCGCGTGAGGCGGGAACCTCTCGGTGGGCGAGACGCCCACCGGACAGCCGGCGGGACGCCGGCGCTACGGAACTACCGAATCAGTGATGGGCAGCGAAGGTTGACGGCTCAGGGGGCACGTCATTCCGCAGCCGCTAGGGCAGGCGCACGTCCAGGCTGTAAATCTCCTGGGTGCTCTTATCCCGCATCAGCAGCGGCGAGTCGTCGGGCGCCAGACCGACCCAGAATTCCCAGGGATCGAAGCCGCGCGGAACTTCCTTGAGGCTGAACAGGCGTTCCATCTTGCCGGTGGCGGCACTCACCCGCACCAGGTCGTCGGTCTTGTCGGAATAGTCCTCGGCATAAAGGTACTTTCCATCGTGTGACCAGTTTTCGAAACCGAAACGTGACGAGGCGAGTTGCTTCCAGCTTTTCTTTTCCCTGTCGTAGAGCAACAGTTTGGTGGAGTCAGCGGAAAGAGCCGCGACGTAGCGCCCATCCTGCGAGCAGCGCGGACTGAAAAGATCTTCCGAGCCCGGCAGATCTGACACCTGCGAGGTCTTCAAGTCAACGGTATGAATGTTCGGACCTGGTGCGGTCCCATATTCCAGCCAGGGCATTCCTGCGAACACTATGGAATCACCGTCGGGGGTCCAGGTGGGATCACCCTGATTGCGGTCGCCTGCCGTTAGCTCCTGCGGCGTACCACCCTCGGCCGGCACTACGAAGATCTTCCAGGGTTTTCCTGGACGCGAGGCTATGAAAGCGATCTGGGTTCCGTCGGGCGACCAGTGTGGCATGTGAGCCTGCATGGGGGCATAGGTGAGTTGGATTCGGGAACTTCCGTCGGGCTTGCTCCGCCACAAGGTGAGGTCGGGATGGGTGACGTAGGTGATCCACTCGCCACTGCGCTCGAAGTCGGCCTCGCCCGCCGAAACGCCTGGGAGGTAAACGGAAAACTGCTGCGACTTGCTGTCCAGGCGCACCAGATCGAAGCGGCGCTGTTGGCCGATCACGAACAGCTTCTTACCATCCGTGCTGGGAGTGGGATTGCTGAACAGGAGCGGTCCCACGGTCAACTGCATCGGCTCAGTACCCGCTTTGCTAAAAAAAGACGTGGGTTCCCGGCGGGCCCAGATATTCTGGGTATGATCACGGGTCGATTCAAAAAGGAAGTATTTTCCATCCGGCGTCCAGGCTCCGCCGAACTCTTCCGGCGGCTTGTTCCAGTCCGGCAGCACTGGATGCAGCCCCTTCCCGTCGGTGGAAACCTCCCACAGGGACGACGTGCGCTGATTGGTGTCCCGAATGGTGAAACGCAAGCGGCGCCCGTCGGGAGAAAATCGCGGCGCAAAAGGAACTCCCGGCACGGTGACCAGTTCCCGCGAATCGGTTCCATCGGCATTGCATGTGTACACGCTCGACTTCCTGACATACACGATGCGCTG
>DATGYF010000608.1:0-4793 GCA_035298145.1 Terriglobales bacterium
GGGTCGGCCGCCGCCGTTGCCCGCGACAGCACTTCCTCCTGGATGTACTTTACGAAGTCGTGAATCTGGACCTGCATTTCTTCCATGCGCTCGCGCATCTGAAGAATGATAGCGATGCCGCTGATGTTCACGCCCAGATCGCGCGCCAGCGAGAGAATGAATTCCAGGCGCTGCAAGTCTTCGTCGGTATAGAGACGAGTATTGCCCTCGGTGCGCGAGGGCTTGAGCAGACCCTCGCGCTCGTACAGGCGCAGAGTCTGGGGATGGATGCCATACATCTCGGCTACCGACGAGATCATGTAGGCGCCCTTGGATTTGCGCTTGGTCATCCGTACTACTTTACCCCAAAACACACAAGCCACGGATCACACGGACCTTCACAGATGAATCCGTGAAATCCGTGCAAATCCGCGGCAAGATTTTCAGGCGACGGGTTCAGGCTTGTCTGGCGCTGTACTCCACCCTGAGGGCTTAAGGGTTACGTTCAGGAAATAGGCGACCGCTCCAGCTGCGATGAGCAGCATCCCGAAAGCAAAGGCGCTGATTCCCAACACTTGTTCGCTCTGACTTCGCAGGACCGAGAAGCCCAGCAACAGCATGGGAGCGATACCCACCGCCACCGCCCCGAACATTCCTCCAGGGACCCGGAAGGGGCGCGGAAGCTCAGGCTCGCGAATTCGGAGCACGATCAGCGCCACAAACTCCAGGCTGAGGCTGGCTCCGTACAGGAGAATGTCGATAATGATCAGGCGCTCAAAACCCAGACCCAGGCACATCGCCCATCCCGTGGCACAGACCAGAATAGTCACCCAGGGCGCCCGCGAGCGGGGATGCAGCTTGCCGAAGACCTTCGGCAGCATGCCGTCCTGAGCCATGGCGAGGGGCAGGCGGGAATAGCTCATCACCAGGGCGTTGAACATGCCAAAGCCGCTGATCATGCCTCCCAGGGCCAGGCCAACGCGCAGCAGCGGGCCGCCCAGCATGCCGGCGATGTCCGCCCAGGAGCCGGTTTCCCAGGCGCTCGACGAAAGCCCGGTCATCCACATGGCCGCCACCGGCACAATGTAGCTCAGGGCCACGATGACCACCGCGGCCAGCATGGCTCGAGGATAGGTCCGCTGCGGGCGTTCCACTTCGGTGGCGATGGTCGAGGCATTGTCCCATCCCATGTAATTCCACATACAGATGAGCAAGCCGCCGAGGATGTCAACGGTAGAGGTAGTCGGAGTGGTCACGGCGTGGGCCAGAGCCCCGACCTTGAAGGGAGCGATCGCCACAATCAGGATAAACGGCGCCGACAGTGCGAAGAACAGCCACAGCGAAGTCGTGGATACCACCCGGACCCCGGCAATATTCAGCAGCGCGCAAACAATTACCACTGCCAGCGCCACCATCACCCCACGATGCCCCTCCGCGAACCAGGGGAACAGGCGGTTGAGGTAGAGCACGAACAGGGTGGGATAAATCGCCATGTCGAAAATCGAGGCCACCAGCGATAGCCAGGCCTCCTGGAAGCCCCAGAAGTTGCCCATGGCGCGCCGCACCCAGGCGTAATAGCCGCCCTCGAAGGGCAGCGCGCTTGAAAGCTCGCCAATCATGAAGGCGGTGGGCAGGCTCCAGAGAATCGGAGTCAGAAGCAGGATCAGGATGGCTTTGCCATAGCCGGCGCCGTGCACGATGTCTTCCGTGCCGTAGGTGCCGCCCGACACCATAAAGAAGGTGGCGGCGACCAGGGGCCAGAGGGTGAGGCGAACCGATTTTTTCCGGCTGGGGATGACGGAGGGAGGTTGGAGATTCTGACGCGGGGCGCTAGCTGTTGCCAATTTCGACGGCTTCCTCCCGGGGCGATGCTTGCGCTTTCAGATTTCGGCTCGATGCAAGTTCGCAGCCGTGAGCATACGGGAAATTAGATGCAGTGTAAAAATAATTTTTGAAGTATTTTTTGCGGGCAGGCACTGAGGTAACAGTCGTCAGTCGTTAGTCGTTAGTCTTCGGTCGTCAGCCAATCGGCTTGCGGCTGAGGTACGACGTCTGACATCTGGCCTGACGACTGCTTCAAACATTCTTCCAGAGCTCTTCGCGCGGATCCTCCGGATTCAGTTTCGCCAGTTCGCGCAGGATTTCCTTGGAGCGCTCGTCCCGGGGCATGGGGACGGTGAGCTTTACTTCGACAATTTCGTCGCCGCGGGTGCCTTCTTTTGTCGCCGAAGGCACGCCTTTTTCGCGCAGGCGAAGCTTCTGTCCGGATTGCGTCCCGGGCGGAATCTTGAGCAGGGTACGGCCGTCGATGGTGGGAACCTCAATCTTGGCGCCCAAGGCCGCTTCCGTGGCGGTTACGGGCACGGTGATGCGAATGTCGTCGCCCTCGCGGTGGAAGACTGGATGGTCAGCGGTCCGGATAATTACATACAGATCACCCGCCGACCCGCCGTGGCTTCCGGCGTTGCCCTTGCCGGCAAGGCGGATGCGCTGGCCATCGCGCGTACCGGCCTTGATTCGGACTTCGAGCGGTTCGGTGCGTTCGACCGTACCCTCGCCATGGCAGTTCGGGCAGACCGAGATGTTCTTTCCGGTCCCGTGACACCTGGGGCAGGGAACATTGAATTTCATCCGCCCGCCGGTCTGGGTGACTTGCCCCTTACCGCCGCACTCGGAGCACGAGCCGCCGGCTTCGATAAAGCCCTGGCTGTGGCAGTTGGGGCAGGTATCCCGCCGGGTAATATTCAGGCGCATCACGCCGCCGCGGATGGCAGTCCAGAAGGGGACGTTGACCTGATACTCCAGGTCGGACCCGGGCTCGGGACCTTCCTGTGCGGCGCCGCCTCGTCCGCCGAAGATGCCGGAAAAAATATCGCGGAAGCTGCCCGTACCTGAGGGGCTGGCCTTCCTCCCCCGGGCGTTTTCGAACATGTCGGTAAAGTCGAAGCCCCCGAAATCGAAGTTTGTACCCTGGGCGCCCCCACCCGGCTGAGCTCCCGGGAACCCTGCACCAGGGCTGGCCGCGCCGCCTCCGGCCCGGGCATACGCCTCGGCCGTCGCGGCATCGATGTTGTCGGAGTAAAAGCCGACCTGGTCGTAAATCTTCCGCTTCTTGGGATCGCTCAGGACTTCGTTGGCTTCAGACAGCGCCTTGAACTTCTCTTCCGCCGCCTTGTCCCCGGGATTGACGTCGGGATGATACTTGCGTGCAAGCTTACGAAAAGCTTTGCGGACGTCGTCCGCCGAGGCGGACTTCTTCACGCCAAGAATTTCGTAATAGTCTTTTTTTGGGGTGGTGGCCATTCGTGATGTGCCGTACTCCGGGCCCGTGAGATTCAGTTCTGAATATTGTGACGGTTTTTTCCCAGGATGCCAAAGCGCTCGTAGGCCGGCGAATCCACGTAAACCGGGATGCGCTGCACTCCTGTCAGCGTGGGCGCCAAGACGTACCAGTAGGCTTCGTCTTCCGCGAAATTCAGAAAATAGTCCTGACCATTGACTTCAAATTGCAATTTATTTTCTCCCTATACCCGTAGCGCCGGCGTCTCGCCGGCTGTCGTGGGGTCATCCTGCCCCCACCCCGAGGGCAAGATGCCCTCGGGACAGCCGCCGGGACGGCGGCGCTACGAAAACCTCGCGGGCGAGTCGCCCGCGACCACACAAAACCAAAACCTGCCGACCGGCGGTCGGCCTGGACGGGTCTGGGACCCGTCCCCACACGGCCGCTGCTGACAGCTTACTTCTTGTCTTCCACGTCCACGTACTCGGCGTCGATCACGCCTTCGTCTTTCTTGGGCCCGCCGTTGGCGCCGGGCTCTGGGCCTGCGCTTGCGCCCGGTGTCGGGCCGGCGCCGGGAGCCTGTGACTGGGCCGCTTTGTACATCTGCTCGGCCAGCTTGTGCGAGGCTTGCGTGAGGGTTTCACGCGCCTTGTCCATGGCTGCTTTTTCGTTCGACTCCAGCGCCTTTTTGGCGTCGGCAATCGCGTTTTCGACGTCGCCACGCTCCGAGCCGGAGATCTTGTCGCCCTGCTCCCGCAGCATCTTCTCCACGCTGTACACCATGGAGTCGAGCTGGTTCTTGGAGTCGATCTCCTCGCGCTTGGCCTTGTCCTCGGCGGAATGCGCGTCGGCTTCTTTCGCCATGCGCTCGACTTCGTCCTTGCTCAGGCCGGAAGACGACGTAATCGTGATCTTCTGGTCCTTGCCCGTGGCCGTATCCTTCGCGGTCACGTTCAGGATGCCGTTGGCATCGATGTCGAACGTCACTTCGATCTGGGGCACGCCACGCGGTGCCGGTGGAATCCCGGTCAGGTGGAACTTGCCCAGAGTGCGATTCTGCGCCGCTAGAGGACGCTCGCCCTGCAGCACGTGCACTTCAACCGAAGTCTGGCTGTCGGCCGCGGTCGAGAACGTTTCCGTCTTCTTAGTCGGAATCGTCGTGTTGCGCGGAATCATCGGCGTTGCCACGCCGCCCAGAGTCTCGATTGCCAGCGACAGCGGAGTCACGTCCAGCAACAGCAGATCTTTGACTTCGCCCTTGAGCACGCCACCCTGGATGGCCGCGCCGATCGCGACGACTTCATCCGGATTGACGCCCTTGTGGCCTTCCTTGCCGAACAGATCCTTCACCAGTTGCTGAATGCGCGGCATGCGGGTCTGCCCGCCGACCAGAACGACTTCGTTGATCTTGCTGGCATCCACGCCGGCATCTTTCATGCACTGCTTGCAGGGGCCGACCGAGCGCTGGATGATGTCTTCCACCATCGACTCCAGCTTGGCCCGGGTCATCTTTTTGACCAGGTGCTTGGGCCCG
>DATGYF010000609.1:0-7489 GCA_035298145.1 Terriglobales bacterium
GTGCTGTCGATAAACGTGATCAGGTTGTGCTGCCTGGCCAGCGCCGTCACCTGTCGCAAATCCACGACCCGCAGGGTGGGGTTGGTTGGCGATTCCATGTAAAGCAGCTTCGTATTGCGCTGGATGGCGCGCGCGTGCTGATCGTACTCGACGGTGTCCACGAACGTGGTTTCGATGCCGAACTTGGGCAGCCACTGGCTGAAGAACTTGGTAGCGCCGCCGTAGATGTCGCGCTGTGCCACCACGTGGTCGCCACTTTTCAGCAGGGAGAGCATGGCGGTGGTGATGGCGTTCATGCCGGAAGCGAAGAGCAGCGCGGCATCGGCGCCTTCGAGTTCCGCAATCGCCTTTTCAGCAACCGTGTGAGTGGGATTACCGTAGCGGGTGTAGAACATGTCGGTGGATGTGGCTCGCACCTGCTGATCGCTGTCGGTGACTTCAAAAGTGGAAGTCTGGTAGATCGGAGTGGCCAGAGGCCCGTTCTTCTTGTGCAGATCGGTGCCCCCGCGGACTGCTTCCGTTTCCGGGTGGCGATTATGCTTCTTCATGCGTCCTCCCTTGGTAAGGTCTCGTGGAAGGGCACGGCTTCAGCCGTGCCAATGGAGGCGTCGAGGCGACCGGCTTTAGCCGCTGTGGCATCTCGACATGGGCGAAAACCTGCGCCCGGCGGAATTTTCCACAGCGGCTGAAGCCGCCCCTTTCCGCAATTTTTTTCGCACGGCTGAAGCCGTGCGCTTCCACATCTTGAGGAACCTGCGCTCCCGAAGAATCGCGCTCGCTAGGCCCCCGACAATACAGCCTCGAATGCCGGCACGAGCGAAAACCACGCGGCCGAGCGTGCATGGCGGCCGCTGGTGAGCTTCTCGAATTCAGCCTGCAGGGCGCGCGTGACCGGGCCGGTCTTTCCATCCCCGATGGTGCGGAAGTCGATCTCCCGCAGGCCCACAACTTCGGCGGCGGTTCCGCAGACGAACACTTCGTCTGCGATATACAACTGGTCGCGCGAAATGGGTTCCTCGACCACAGTGTGTCCCAGGTCTTGCGCCAGCGTAATCAAGCTGTCACGCGTGATGCCCTCGAGTATCGCTGCTCGAGATGGGGTATAGATCACACCATCACGCACCACAAAAATGTTTTCGCCGCTACACTCAGCGACATAGCCTTGCGGATCAAGCATGATGGCTTCATCGAAGCCGGCGCGCTGCGATTCGGTCTTGGCCAGAATCGAGCTTACGTAATTTCCCGCGACCTTGGCTTTCGTCATCATGATGTTGGGGTGCAGCCGCGTGAAGGAAGAAATGTTGGCCCGGACGCCGCGTTCCTTCGCTTCTTTTCCCAGGAAGGCGGTCCACTCCCACACGGCGATGATCAATCGCGGCTTGCCGCTATCCACCACCAGGTCCATGGCTCCATCCAGATAAATGACCGGCCGGATGTAGCAGGCGGAAAATTTATTGGCAGCAACCGTCTTGTGAATGGCCGCGATGAGAGTGGCGCGTGTCCAGGGCAGATCACGGAAGCCGACGATGCGGGCCGAGTCCAGCAGGCGGTCAACGTGTTCGTCCAGGCGGAAGACAGCCGGACCCTTATCGGTAGCGTAACAACGAATGCCCTCAAAGACGGTAAAGCCATAATGCAGGCCGGCGTTGACCACTGGAACTCCGCTGCCGGCGGCGTCTTTCAACTCATTATCGAGCCATACATACTTGGCGGGATTTGCCATCGGGGACCTCGGTTGGAAGTGAAACAAACGTTCGACTAAAACCAACACTTAAGGGTAACGTTCGCCAGGCGGCTGAGCAAGTGGTTGCCGCAAAGAAACCCTGGGAAGGACTTCCAACAATATGCTCGGCCGATTTGATCCATCTATAATTCGATTCTTATGGAACTCGGTCTGAAGGGTAGAGTGGCAATTGTGGCAGCGTCCAGCCAGGGGATTGGCCGGGCGACGGCCGAGGCATTTGCGGCTGAGGGATGCAGAGTCGCGATGTGCGCTCGCAATGAGAGGACGCTGGCCCTGGCGGCGGAAGGCATACGGAAACAGCACAGCGCTGAAGTGTTGGACCGCGCGCTGGATGTCACCGACGCGGCCGCGGTGCGGCGGTTTGTCGAAGCCTTGGTGGCGAAATTCGGCGCCGCCGACATTTGCGTGACCAATGCCGGCGGCCCGCCCGCCAAAGGCTTCCTGGCAGCGACGGTGGAGGACTGGCACAAGGCCGTCGAGGCCAACTTCATGAGCACGGTGCACTTCGCCCGCGAGGTGATCCCGCACATGCAGCGCGGGCGTTGGGGCCGGATCATTACCATTACTTCCATCACCACCAAACAGCCGGTTGCGGACCTGGTGCTTTCAAACGCAGTGCGGGCGGCGGTGGTCGGGCTGGTGAAAAGCCTGGCCAACGAATTCGGCAAGGACGGCATTCTGGTGAACAACGTAGGTCCGGGCTTCACCGCCACGGACCGGCTGAAGGAGTTGGCGAAGAGCCGTTCCGCGGCCTCGGGAACGGCCGAAAAGGACATCTTTGACGGCTGGGCGGCGGATGCTCCGTTGCGGCGCCTGGGCGAACCGCGGGAAGTTGCCGAGACTATCGTCTGGCTGGCCTCGGAGCGTGCATCGTACGTTACCGGACAGACAGTTCTGGTTGATGGGGGGATGTACAAAGGGCTGTAACAAATGTTTCACCCCGAGGCACTTTCATGGTTGCGAAGTTCGGCTAATTTTTAGTAATCTGTGCGGATTCATTACCCGAAATTTCAGCTGTGTTGTTGGAGGGGGCCATGCATCTGTCATCAGGGCAAGACACACGCCAGGTGCCGGGTTCGGCGCAGCCTTTGGTAAGCGCCGCGCTCGACTAAGCACGGCGGTTGCGGCGCTTGTTCCCGCATGTTCTAACTGATCGCCTTCGTGGCACTCAAACATTTAAGGACAGACGTCGCGTCAGGGAGGGGTGTATGCCGGGATCATGGAGCAGGTTGTTTTCAATCGGTCTGGTGATTCTTATCGGAGTGGCGCAGGTCCTGGCTCAGGGCGGCGCAACCGGTGCCATCAGTGGGACCGTACTCGATCCCAGCGGAGCGGTCGTGGCGGGCGCGGAGGTTCGCGTCGTCAACCAGGATACCGGGGCCCTGACCCGCACTGCCAGGACGGACGCGAATGGTTCGTTTACCACGCAGCTGCTGCCCGTTGCCACCTACACAGTCACGGTCCAGGCCCCAGGTTTTGCCGAAGGCAGTTTTTCCAATATTGCGGTCCGGGTGACAGAAACCACGCGCATGACCGCCCAGCTGCGCACCCAGGCGGTGCAGCAGAAGATCGATGTGCAGGCGCAGGTGCAGGCGGTCGAAACCAGCGCTGCCACCACCGGCCAGGCGATCGAGGCGCAAACCATCCGCGACTTGCCCCTGGCCACGCAGAACTTTCAACAGCTGCTGTCGCTGTCCAGCGGCGCGCAGAGCGAGTTGAATGCGTCCGCACAACTGGGACGCGGCAACGCCCGCATTTTCGTGAACGGCCAGCGGGAAGACAACAACAATTACCTGATCGAAGGCATCAGCGCGACTGACTACAACGTGGCGCAGGCAACCAACGTGCCCTTGCCTAATCCCGATGTGGTGGGCGAGTTCAAGGTGCAGACGTCGCTCTATGACGCCAGCCAGGGGCGCAACGGCGGCGGCAATGTGAATGCCATTCTGAAATCCGGCACCAGGAACTTTCACGGCGATGTCTATGAATTCTTTCGCAACGATGTTTTGAACGCCAACGAGTACTTTTTGAATCGCGCGGGCCAGTCCCGCCCCTCGGTTAAGCAGAACATTTTCGGGGGAAGCTTCAGCGGGCCGGTGGGGAAGGACGCCAAGGGCGGATACTTCTTCGTCAACTATCAGGGCACGCGACAACGCAGCGGCCTTTCTCCGGGAACGTTCATCAGCACTACCCTTCCGGTGCTGCCGTCAGTGCGTGACGATGCCACCCTGGATGCCACGCTGGAGTCCGCATTCGGCGTGCCCAGCATCGATCCGGTAATCCACAAACTCCTGCTGTTCAAGAGCAACCAGTTTGGCAACACTGCCGGCGGCTACCTCATCCCTTCGATTCCAGGAACGGTAGGTGCGACCGGACAGTTCATCGTCAGCAAGCCCGGCAGTTTTACCGACGACCAGTTCACGGCCAACTGGGACCGTGAGTTTCGCGGCGGCGATGACAAGCTCTCCGCGCGCTTTTTCTTTTCGAACGCAGAGTCGCTGTTGCCCTTCGGAGCAGGGGGCTTGCCCCTTTCGCTGGGCGGTACGTTGCAGAGCAGTATCAGTTCCACCGACCTGAATTTCCCCTATGATCTGCCGGTGAACGGAAGGTTTTTCAGCATCAATGAGACGCACGTGCTTTCACCCACCCAGGTGAATGACTTCCGCTTCGGCTACGTCCGGATTAACAACACGCTGGGCAATATCCCGCCGATTACGGCTTCAGACTTGGGCCTCGACCGGCCTACCAATGAAGTCACCAAGTCCATTTACAAGTTCTCGCTGTTTGGGGGTTCGGGTTTCCAGATTGGCCCGACTCCGCCGGCCGACCAGGCGCAAACCCAGAACAACTACAACTTCGTGGATACGTTCAGCTGGGTGAAGGGGACGCACGTGCTGCGTTTTGGCGGGGAATACACGCGCGTGAACCTGGACAAACTTTTTCCCCAGGTTTTCAACGGGCAACTTTTCTTCGTCAATGGCGGAGGATTCACCGACTTCCAAAAATTTCTGATGGGCGCGCCTGACTTCAGCTTCGGAGGCGGCGGCGTGGCCACGCATGAATACCGCACCAACGACTTCGCAGTGTTTGCGCAAGACGACTGGAAAGTGCGTCGTGATCTGACCTTAAACCTGGGATTGCGAGTGGAAGCGCTGGGCGCTTTTAATGACAAGCTCTGCCACATCGGCAATCTCGATCCCGACCTGGCTGCCAGCGGCCAGTACCCCTTCATCTACGGCAGTTGCGTGAAGGATTTGAATGTAGCGGGACTCAATCCGACCGGCAGCAACACCACTTACAAGAATGACTATGCCACTGGATGGGGCCCGCGCGTTGGGTTTGCCTGGGACATATTCGGACATCACAGCACGGCGCTGCGCGGCGGCTACGGCATCTACTATGTGCGCGAAGACGTGGGCTCGGTGGACCAGCTCAGCTTCCAGGCGCCCTTCCTGCCGGTTGCTTTCGGGCCGGGGCAGGCCGGCTGCCTGGGATCGTTCTTCTCCGCCACCGTGCTGGCCGGTTGCCCGGATCCGAATCCCAACGCGTTGCCGCAGGCGGGTGTGATCGATCCAACCTTTGTGCCTTGCCTGGGATTGCTGCAAGGTTTCGCGGGCAACGATCCTAACGGGGCTCCGACTTACGCCTGCAACGGGCCGGGCATTCCATCCACCAACATTTTCGGACTGGTGGTACCGCGCAAATTTGTTTCGCCCAATACGCAGCAGTGGAACCTTACTCTACAGCGGGAATTCGGCAAGGACTGGGTGCTGGAAGTGGGATACGTGGGCACGCATTCCATCCATCTTCGTGAAACCCGCACCAACCTTTCGGTGAATGTGAGCCCGACGCATCCGCTGGTGCTGACCGACACGAGCGGAAACCAATTTTCGATCGAGGCCAATACGCTGGCCAATGGTCCCGCACGATCCAGCGCTCAAGGCATCAACGGCTATAGCGGAATGCAGCTCTTCGCCGACGACGCATATTCTCACTATCACTCACTGCAAGCCACGCTGTCGCGACGGTGGGGAGCGGGATACTTTCAGGCTGCGTACACCTTCTCGCGTTCCACGGATGCGACCTCGAGCGGGAACACGGCGCTGAACACGGCTTTCAATGATGAGACTTCGCTGGATGGCTCGCGCGGTCTTTCCGACTTCGATCGCACTCACCGCTTCGTGGTGAGCTATCGCTACGATCTGCCTATGTTCAAAGGCGCCACGGGAGCCAAAGGGTTGCTGCTGGCCAACTGGGCAATCAGCGGCATCACCGTCTTTCAGTCGGGTACGCCGTTTTCGGTAACAGATTCAGCGGCAGGCACGGGATTTCTTGGGCCCGGTCTGGCATCCGCGACGCTCGGCGCCAACCTGGCTCCGGGCGGCTCTATCGCCGCCGGCAACACCAGCGGCGACATTCACCAGCGCATTGACGGATATTTGAATCCGGCCAACTTCACCAGTGCGCCTTTGCTTTATCCTACGCAGTGCGCCGGCGATGACAACTTCTGCACCACCAACTTCGGCAATCTGGGAAGGAACATTTATCGCGGGCCATTCCAGCAGAACTGGGATTTTTCGCTTCTGAAGGAATTCCGCCTGACGGAGCGGCAGTCGCTGCGCTTCACTGCCGACTTCTTTAATATCTGGAACCACGCGAACTTCGGCAACCCGTCGATTACCGACATCGAGGCCTATCTTGCCAACCCGGGCGATCCCAATAATTCGTTCGGCAAGATCTTTTCCACCGTGGGCACGCCGCGCCTCATCCAATTCTCCCTGCGCTGGGCCTTTTAACGTGGCGGAAAACGAAGTCCAGGGCCGCATTCCGATGCTCGAGCGGGACCAGGTCCCGCCCGAGCTCGCAGTCTTGTACGACGCTCTGCTGCAACAGCGCGGCGTCGTGCCTAACATGTTCAAGACCGTGGCCCAGACCCCAGCCCTGGCCATGGGCTTTGCCGCTTTGCTCAAGCCACTCCTGAGTGACGGCGCTCTGCCCGGCTGGTATAAAGAGTTGGTGGCGACCCGCATGTCGGTGTTACAAGGCTCCCTTTACGCGGTGACGGCGCACTCTTTGTCGGCCCGGCAGAAGGGGGCGACGGAAGCGCACGTCTCAGCGGTCAAGTCCGATTTCGAGAGCGGCCCCTTCACCGAGGCGGAGAAGCTGGGTTTGCGATGTGCCGACCGGTTGCATCATTCGCCCCGCGAGATTGACGACGAGTTCTACGCAAAATTGAAAACCGCATACAGCCATCCACAGATCGTGGAGCTTATCGCCACCGCTTCGGTGTTTGAATTCTTTCCGCGCTTTGTAGATGCGCTGCGTATCCCAGTGACCCCAGCCCCAAAGAATATTCCTGCAGGAAAGGCCTGATATGCGACCTCTGGCTGCCCGCATGTCGGTGATGACTGGCGAAGGCGCGCTCACCATTTTCGCCCGCGCCAAGGAGTTGGAGCGGGCGGGGCGCTCCATCATCCATCTGGAACTCGGCGAGCCCGACTTTCACCCCGCAAAGCCGGTGAACGATGCTCTGAAGCGGGCCATCGACGAGGGGAAAGACCGCTACTGTCCCGTGATCGGGCTGCCCGCGTTGCGCGAGGCGCTGTCGGTTTACCTGCGCGACACGCGCAATCTCAACATCTCACCCCAGAATATCGTCATCGCTCCGGGCTGCAAGCTGGCACTCTTCATGGCAATGATGGCGCTGATCGATCCCGGAGACGAAGTGTTATATCCCGATCCCGG
>DATGYF010000610.1:0-5526 GCA_035298145.1 Terriglobales bacterium
GCCTGTTTCAGCGAGCGCAGCATCAGGAAGGAAAGAATGCGCTCTTCCGGCTTGCCTGCAATCTTTTCTGTCAGCTTCTGATACATGCGCGGCGTGATGTGCACTTCTTTGGGAATTTCGATCTCCCGAGTGCGCTTGCCCGTCCCATAGTTTGCGCGCCGGTCAGTCTTGAGCTGCACCCGCTGGATAGGAAGCGGCCCCACGCCCAGTGAATATCCGAAAGTCGCGGCGATCACTTCAAAGTCGTACACCCGCTTGGCGTCGGGCTTCTCGTGGATGCGGTAGAGCGAAGCGATGCGCTCGTTTTCCAGATACGAGGCCACGCACTCGTTGGCGGAAAGCATGAATTCCTCGATCAGGCGATGCGCCATGTTGCGCTCCGAACGGGTGATGCTCTTCATCAGTCCGAATTCGTCAAACTCGATCACCGGTTCGGGCAGATCGAAATCGATGGAGCCGCGGCGTTCGCGCTTGCGGTTGAGTATTAAGGCCAGATCACGCATCCGCTCGAACCCTGCCACCAACGGGCTATAGCGCTCGCGCGCCCCGAGGTCTCCCTCGAGCACCAGATTCACGTCGGTATAGGTCATGCGTTCGGCGGAACGGATCATGCCTTCGCTCAACTCGTATCCGAGAATCTCACCCTGATGGTCAATCTCCATGACGCACGACATCACCAGGCGATCCACCTGCGGGCGCAAGCTGCAGATATCAGTCGAAAGCTCGAGCGGAAGCATGGGCACGGCGCGATCCGGAAAATAGACGCTGGTACCGCGCAGGCGGGCTTCCTGATCGAGCGCCGAATCCGGCGTAACGTAATGGGCCACGTCGGCGATGTGAACCTGCAGCTCAAAGTTTCCATTCTCCAGAAGCTGCACGATCACAGCGTCGTCGAAATCACGCGCGGTTTCTCCATCGATGGTGACAATCGGGAGGGCGCGGAAGTCGCGCCGTTTGTGCGCCTCCGAGGCTGGAATGATGGGCTCGGCATCCTGTGCTTCGGCCAGGACGGCGGGCGGAAAGCGATGGGGCAGGTGATGCTTGCGGATCATGATCTCGACGTCGGCGCCGAAATCGTCTTCGTAGCCCAGAATCTCAACCACTCGCCCGCGTGGATTCTGCGTGGCCGTGGGCCAGTCGGTAATCTCGACGTCCACCACAACATTTTCCAGATCGTCCCCGGCAACACGTCGCGCCGCTTCCTGGCCCAACACCCGGTGCGGACTCCTCCTGGCCTCAAGCAGCGCCGGCGTCCCGCCGGAAGTGGCGAGGGCATCCTGCCCTTGCCGCTGCGAGCCGCCTTCGTCCGCATCGGCATTGGACGCCGGATACTCCATTCCCTCGGGTATCACAATCTCCTGCGTGATCTTCTGATCAATTGGAGTGACATAATTCCGCCGGCTGCCGTAGTGAAACTTGCCCACGACCGTCGAGTGCGCCCTCCCGATCAGGCGCACGATGCGGCCCTCGGCGCGGCCATCAGGACGGATATTGCCGATTTCCACCAGCACGCGATCACCGTGCATGGCTGATCCCACGGAGGGAGGCGGAATGAAAATGTCCCCGGCGAGCTTCGCTTTCAGGCGCTCGTCGAGTGAGTTAGCTTCCGGAATCACAAACCCGAAGCCGTCCCGGTGCATACTCAACCGCCCCACCGCCATGTTCTTGCCGGCAGCGGCTTGCGGAATGGCGTAGCGGTCGGGCCCAACCTGCTGAAGCTGTCCGCCGGCCGCCAGGTGTTTCAAACGCTCGAAAAGCTCGCGGCGCGCGTCCCCGTGGACCCCGAGTTCACGCGCCAGCTGCTTGAAGCCGGCAGTGCGTTTGGACTGCTGTTCGATCTTCTTCAGGATGGCGGAATCGGAAAGCATAGTGACCAGGCACGCGGACGGAGTCTCACGGTCAAGGATACCTGAGCCGGGCTGGGCATGCTGCGCGCTCAGGAAGTGCGCGCCGGAAAATATTTCTGCAGAAAGATTCCGCGATGGTGCAGTTCGTGGCCGGCAATCATGTAGGCGAGGGCGCGCACCGTGACTTCGTTGTTGCTGGCCACTCCGCGGCGAGTCCACGCCGCTTCATCCAGAGCGCGGAACAGGGCTAGTGTGGCGTTCCGCACCGAAGTAAACTCCTGCAACAGGCCGGTCAGGCTGCTTTGCGCGAACGGCCCGTACTTCACGTAGTCGTCCTGCTCGAAGCCGGCCATGGGAGTCTTGTCATTGCGGGCAATACGCAGCGCCCGGTAGCTGAAGATGCGTTCGGTGTCCATGACGTGCCCGAGCGCTTCCTTCACACTCCACTTGCCCGGAGCATAACGGAAGTCCCCGTCCGCCTCGCGGGGCGCAAGCAGTGCCAGCATATCCGTCAACTGCCTTTCCAGAGTAACGAGAATGTCGCCCTCGGGGACCAGCGAAACGTATTTTCCGTAATAAGGTGCGTACTCGCTCGACTCAGGCCTGCGCGTAATCGCCATGTCGGATTTCATGAAGAACTCTCAGATGAAGTGCTGCTGTCAGGATACCTGAGGTGCCTATGCCGGTGCACGGGCGGGACGCTCGCGCCCGCACCAGCCTCGAATTCCTCCACAAAGCATGAATGACGCGAGTGACGAAGGTACGGGAAAAAATGCCGGCCTGGGACAAATTTGCATGGTTCTGGCGGTTGCGCTCCAGGCATGCGTGCCGGCGTGCGCTTGATCACAGGCCTCACCCTCCGGTTCATGTCCCGCCGATTCAACAAATAGGCGATTTTCACAGGCCCAGTTTGCAGCCTGCTGGAGTAAAATGCCAGTTGGTCACCGAAGTGCGGCCTTTACCCTGAATCCATACGAGGAAAGGACTTTTGCCACATGTGGAAACCCACGAATCAGCCTATGACTCCAGGCCGGCCAGGTGAGCCGGAGCGCCCAGCGGCGCCCGCGCCTGCCACAACCTCTGCCGCGAGCGAACCCATTTCTCCGGCTCCGCGTCCGGTTGCGACCACCACGGCGGACCAGGCTACGATCGGCAAATCCCTGGTGATCAAAGGCGAGGTAACGGGTTCGGAATCGCTTTACATCGACGGCCGGGTGGAAGGGTCCATCAACCTGTCGGGCAACCGCGTGACCGTGGGTCGCAATGGGGTAGTCTCAGCCAACATCAATGCCCGTGAAATCGTGGTCCTGGGCAAGGTTCGCGGCAACCTGACGGCCAGCGATCGGGTTGACATCCGCAGCGACGGCTCCCTTACCGGCGACGTCGTGGCGGCTCGCATCTCGATCGAGGACGGCGCCTTCTTCAAGGGCGGCATCGATATCCGCAAAGCCGGCCAGAAGGCCAACGGTGAAGAAGTGAAGGTCGCGGCTGAAACTGCCAGCGCAGCCCGAGTCTAGACTTTCTCGGCAAGATCACGGCGGACGCTCTTGATTCATTCAGGAGCGCCCGCCGTTTTTTCTGAGAACCGAGAACTGGTATCTGAGATCTGAAAAGATTCGCTACGGTTCTATCCCTTTGCTTAACTCTTCCGCCTGCTCCTCCGCGACGCGGGGATAGACTATCGCTTTGCGGCGGCGAAGATCGCCGGGGAGCGTCGATCGCGTAATCCACAGACCCGCCGCCACCGCGCCCGCCCATGTAACAGTAATGAGTCCCAGCGCCTTGAGGTCCGCGATCCGGCTATTGTTGACCAGCAGGACGCGAGCCACCTGATAGCTCAGCCCTCCGGCCACCAGCGACGTGACTCCAGCTTTCCCGATCTCGGCCCAATTCAGCTCGTTCACCCGCACCAGTTGGCGGCGATGCAGCAGCAGCGCCAGGGCAAGCGTGTTGGCCACGATCCCCAGGTCAGACGCCATCGCCAGCCCGACCGTCGAAAGCTTGTGGAACAGCACTGAATAGACAGGAATGGAGGCCACCGTAATCAGGCTGCTGGCCACCATGGGAACGAGGGTGTTTCCGGCCGCGTAAAACGCCCGTGAGTAGAGACCCTGCGCCGACCAGAAGCAAAGCGAAAGAGCAAACCAGAAGAAATACAGCGCGGTTTCCTGCGAATCGGAAAACTGGAAGTGTCCGCGGCGATAGACCAGATCGATGAGGGGAAGCGCCGCCGCCATCATGAAACTGGTCGCCAGCAGGGACGTTGCCACAATTCTATAGATGGACCCGTTCACGGTGTCGGCAAACTCGCGCAGCCGCTTTTCTCCAAACAGCTTGGCGAAAAACGGCAGCGAGGCCTGGCTGGTGGCCTGGCCCAGCACCGCAATCGGCACCGCGAACAGACGCTTGGCATAGTTGAGCCGGGTAATATCGCCGACCGCTCCGGAAGCGAAGTAGCGCAGAATCCAGTCATCAGCCGTAACCAGCGAGACCCCGAGCATCAACGGAATGGAAAGCCGCACCCACTCGCGAAATGCCGGGTTGCGCACGTCGAATGAAATGCTGTACCCGGTGCCGATGCGGGCGGCCCCGATGGCATTAATCAGAAATGGCCCCAGGAAGCTGCCCGCCAGCGCGCCGTAGGCGAGCGATGCGATGCCAAAGCGATGAGAAAGCAGCACGCCGCCCATGATGATGGCTGCGTTATAGAGCAGCGGAGAAAAGGCGGGGAACAAAAAGAGCCGACGCGAAAGCAGCACCGCCGAAACCACGCCGCCGACATAAAAGAAGATCTGGGCAGGCAGCAGAATGCGCGTCAGGTGGACACAGAGTTCCATCTGTTCAGCGCTGAAGTGGGGGAAAAGATGGCGGGAGATTTCCGGGGTAAAAAATTCCGCCAGGAGAACGCCCACCCCGAGCACCGCGGTCATTACGGTGATGATGATCGAGAATGTCTTCTGCGCTTCTTCTTCCTTATTTGCAGCCAGGAATCGGGTGTAGATCGACACGAACGTGATGGAAGCAGTGCCGCCCGCCACCAGGTAATTAAGCCAGTCGGGGATGGTGAAACCGGCGACGTAGGCGTCCGTCGCAGGTCCGGCGCCGAAGGCGTACGCGATATAAGCCTCGCGCACGTAACCGATGACCCTTGAAAGCATGACCGCTGTCATCAGCAACAGGGTGGCCGAGAAGGCGCTGTGCTGGTGCGAAGGGCGAAAGAGACGAAGAATACGAGCGAAGCCGCGAACCGGGCGCGCTTCCGGAGAGTCTGCAGAATTCGCCATCAAGGGGCGATTCTACACGCAAACATTCCGCTCACCTGATACGCCATATGGTTCGTATATGCAAGGCAAGTGTGGGGCGGGACGCCCTCGCCCGCCGCCTTTGAATTTGATTTGAGAACTGTTCGAGAGCTCTGCATCCAGAGAACCCGGCAACTGCAACCCCAAAAGCGGCGGGCGAGGGCGCCCGCCCCACATGAGCGGATACTTCAGTTGGCTGGCGGATGCTGCATCCGCGTGTCCTTGTAAACCACGCCGCCCTTCATCACGAAATCAACGTGCTCCAGGGCGCGCACGTCAGCCAGCGGATCGGCATTAACTGCAACGATGTCGGCAAACTTACCAGCCTCAATGGTGCCCACATCCTTGGCCCGTCCAATCAGGTCGGCGGCGCTTGA
>DATGYF010000611.1:0-2331 GCA_035298145.1 Terriglobales bacterium
TGCCGAAATCTAATTTCCGCCCGCGGAAACCAGCGCGGGCTGAGAGAAAAACTCCCGCACCCGCGGGTTGACCAGTTCCCCGCTCCGGGTCAGCAAGGTTTCACGAATGATTTCGTCCTGCAGATCAAGCCGCACCTTGCCGTCTTTCACCAGGTGCAGCAGAAATGCGGTGATATTGCGCGCATACATCTGGCTGGCATGGTAAGGAACACCCGTAGAGACATTGATTCGCCCGATGATGGTGACGTCGTGGGCGATCACGGTTTCGCCGCCGCGGGTCAGTTCGCAATTTCCCCCGCGCTCCGCTGCCAGATCGACAATCACCGAACCGGGAGCCATGCCCTTTACCATTTCTTCAGTCACCAGTACAGGGGGCTTCTTGCCGGGAATCACGGCCGCTGCAATCACTACATCGCTCTCCGCCACGACCCGCCCCAGAAGCTCGCGCTGCCGGCGATAGAAAGATTCGTCCTGCTGGGTGCCATAGCCGCGCGCATCCTGGGCGTCCTTGGCCTCGATGGGGAGCTCAACGAATCGGCCTCCCAGACTCTGCACCTGCTCCTTGGCCGCGGGACGCAGATCATATGCCATGGCTACCGCGCCCAGCCTGCGCGCAGTGGAAATCGCCTGCAGTCCGGCGACGCCCGCGCCGATCACAAACACGCGCGCCGGCGTGATGGTCCCGGCCGCGGTCGTCAGCATGGGGAAAAACCGGGGCAGAGTCTCAGCCGCGATCAGCACAGCTTTATAACCGCAGACTGTTCCCATCGAGGAGAGCGCGTCCATGCTCTGGGCGCGCGTGGTGCGTGGTATCAGTTCGATGGCGAATGAAGTAACGCCGGTGGCGGCGATCTGCTGAATTACTTCCAGCGATCCCAGCGGGCGCAGAAACCCGATCAGAACCTGGTCGCGGCGCAGAAGAGGAAGGTCGGCCGCGCCCGTGGCGTCGTTGGAGCCGTAGCAAAGGACCTGGACAACAATATCGGCCGCGCTAAACACGGCCGCTCGATCAGGAAGAATCTTCGCGCCCTTTTCAACATAGTGTGCGTCGCGGTAGCCCGCTTCAACCCCGGCGCCAGTCTCGATGACAACCTCAAAGCCCGCTTTGGCTAGTGTCGGCACGACCATGGGAACCAGTCCCACGCGCCGTTCACCGGGATAACTTTCTCTCGGGACGCCAACAATCACAATGACATCTTCCTCAAAACGAATGTGAAGGTCTGGCCGAGCCGCCACCACAGGGAGCGACAGGTTTGTTTGGGCAAAGCAAGAGTATTGTACAGCTTCCCAAACAACGGTATCGGAGCGGGAAAACTGTTTTTTGACCGGTCGTTCCCAGTCTCGATCTGGAACCACAATGACGGACAACGGTCCCCAAGCAACTGGGCGGGTGTGGCGTGCCTAGGTCAGGACTGTTGCTGAGTTGCCTGGAAGAAATTATGCGGCGGTCGGTTCCGAGGCGCGACTTTCCGCCTCGCGTATCTTTTTCTGGAGACGAATCCAAAGTTGTTCCAACTGCAGATCTTCGGTTCGGCGTTCGTAAAGAATCGACGCCGCTTTTACCTCGTAAGGCGTCCACTTGGTAGATGGGCTGGTCGAGTCCATAGAACCCCCCGGTATGATTGGGAAACGAGGTCAGTATACCCATCGGACCGGCCCTGCACAAGCTGTGCCTGACCATGTAGCGCCGCCGTCCCGGCGGCTGTCTGGCGGGCGTCCTCGCCCGCCGCGGAAGAATCTCGAGTTGCCCAAGCACCTCCAGCAGATACGGTTATCCAACGGGTGGGCGGGACGCCCGCGCTACACGAAATCTCAATAAACGGAACTTCCACTTCGGACTGACAAATTGATAGGATCACAGGCCTGTCTTCATGATCTGCGAAACCAGACTTCGAACCCACGGAACGATCGCATGAAACGCGCTTTCGCAATTCTGTTTGCATTTTGCTCTGCCGCATGTCTCTTTGCGCAAATGGGCAATATGACGGCCCCGACATTTACCAGAGATGTAGCGCCCATTTTGCAGAAGAATTGCCAGAACTGCCATCGTCCGGGGGAAGCGGGCCCGTTCTCGATGCTCACGTATGAGGACACGCGGCCTTGGGCGGGGGCCATCAAGCTGGCGGTGCAGCAGAAGATCATGCCTCCCTGGTTTGCTGACCCGCAACATGGCCATTTTGCCAATGATCGATCGTTGTCCCAGAAGGACATTCATACGATTGTGGCCTGGGCGACGGCCGGGGCCCCAAAGGGCGATCCCAAAGACATGCCCGCGCCGCTGAATTTTGTCGAAGGCTGGGGCATTCCGAAACCGGATGCAGTCTTGCAACT
>DATGYF010000612.1:0-3333 GCA_035298145.1 Terriglobales bacterium
GGACGTCTTGGCTTGGTCAATGAGTGAAACGCGATATTACGCCAACTATCGGAACGGTGTCTGCTTGCTCATTTCCGATTCGGAGCCGATGCCTGCTCGATAACTCGGCAGGACAATGGCGTCCCATTTTTCAGGGCGATCCCTGCGCGGTCGGCATTGGTTTCGTCGCGATCGTTACACAAAGCGTGTGCAAGTTCGTGCCGAATCGCCAGGTCGAGCAAGTCTTCGATGGGCATGTGCCATATCGCACTAAGCTCCGCGCCGCGAATCGATGCTCCGACCACTAACGCGCCGTCGAGAAACGTCTCTCGCTTCGGTAGGTAGCTGAACGCTGGATGGTTTGTATCAAACTTTCTATCCGACAGAATTTGTTTCCAGTCCACGGTGCGTACTAGCACCCATGTCCATTCGCCGAGCGCATCCACCGGGTATCGCGCGAGAGCCTTTCTCAAGACAGTCGAAGCAACTTGGCACTCTGGCAACGTGTACCCAACATTGCAGGCGAAGTGCTGCTTTGGGGCACTAGCCTTTGTCTCCGCGGCAAGTGGGCGCGGGCCGAATACAAATGGCATGACTGTCAGTACGCTGGTCAGCAAAACAAAGACCCATCGGTAGCCTGCACAAGCTGTCTGCCAGGCGGTATATGTTCTTGTCACGTTGTCCTCCCTCGCGGAGTGCCGCGTTGAGGGACAACGTCTGCCGAGAGTCCCGCTACCTCAATGGATGGAGGCCTATTTGGGTATCAAAATGATGTTGGAAAGAAATAAGCCGTTAAGTTATTGAAAATGCGACGGTTAGTCCAACATGTTAAAAGCCTGCGTAGAGCCTCGGGGAGAATTCTTATTTGCACTTCAATGCTAGACTGACAGGATCTCTTGTGGTTCACCTGTGCTGGAACCAGTTCCCAATTCTCAGGTGGTGCGGTTTGGTATCTATGAAGTGGATTTGCGCCTTGGGGAACTACGCAAGAATGGGATAAGAGTCAAGCTGACAGGCCAGCCGTTCCAAATTCTAGCCATCTTATTGGAGCATCCCAGCGATCTGGTTACCCGCGAGCAGTTACAGCAGCGGCTGTGGCCATCCGACACATTTGTGGACTTCGATCGCAGTCTCAACACCGCAATCAACCGAGTGCGGGAAGCTCTGGGGGACTCGGCAGAGAATCCCCGCTTTGTGGAGACCCTGCCTCGGCGTGGCTACCGTTTCATAGCAGAGGTTCAGTCTCCGAGTAATCGCTTAACACCGGGCACGCTTGGTGAAAGGCCGCGAGTCGAGCAGGCGGTAGTGCCTCACACGGGTCCGCGCCGCTGGACGTGGATGCTGACTTCCTCCGCTCTGGCCGTGATCCTTCTGATTGGCGCTGTTCTTGGGCTGAAGTTTCGCCGCGGTCAACAGAGCGCCCGCATTCATTCCATCGCGGTCCTGCCATTTGCGAATGCGGATGCGAACACGGAATATTTGAGTGACGGTATCACCACAGGGCTAATCCACACGCTATCCCGCGTGCCGCAGTTGCGGGTCATGTCGCGGGCTGCAGTAGTTCACTTCAAGGGGCGGCAGGCCGACCCCCAGAAGGCTGGACACGATTTGAACGTGGGGGCCGTTCTTACCGGAACGGTCGCGCAACGAGGGGACAAGCTTCACATCGATACGGCCCTGGTAGACGTGCGCGATGGCTCGGAATTATGGGGAGAAGGTTACGATCGCGAACTCTCGGAGATTGGAAATCTGCAGCAGGAAATTGCTCGAGACATTTCCACTAGGCTGCAGCTGCGGTTTTCTTCCCAGGCGGACAGCGCTCAGGAGAAGGTTTCACCGCAGGATTCAGAAACCTATCTGCTCTACCTTCATGCCCGTTACTATCTGGACAAACAGACGACCAATGACGTTCGCACTGCCATCGACTACTTCCAGCGGGCAATCTCCAGAAATCCAAATTTTGGTCGCGCCCACGCCGGATTGGCGGACGCCTATATCAGCCTGGGTCAGCCTTGGATCGGTGGGCTTCCTCCCAAACAGGCTTTGCAAGAGGCGAAGACCGCGGCCGAAAATGCGATTAGGCTATCCAGTGACTTCAGTGAAGCGCACGTCTCTCTGGCCCACGTAGTTCTGCTCCACGATTGGGACTGGCGGCGCGCCGAACAAGAATATCAGCGTGCCATTGAGCTAGACCCCAATTCCGCGCAGGCCCACAACCAGTATGCGGAGCTCCTGCAGGTTCAAGGCCGCACTGCGGAAGCGGTGCGCGAGGCGGAAAAGGCCGCACAACTCGACCCGGTAAATCTACCCCGTCAGGTAGGGTATCCCTACTTCACTGCCCGCCAATACGATCAGGCAGAGAAGATATTCCGTCGTTACCCTGATCATGGCGGCCTGGCCTGGGTCTACACGGCTACGGGGCGTTACCCGCAGGCGATCTCCGAACTGAAAGCGGCGGTAGGGGACGGGGCGCCGTCAGATGATGATCTGGCAAGCCTGGGCCAGGTTTACGCGCGGCAGGGCAAGAAACAGGAGGCGGAAAGGGTCTTGCATGAACTTGTGCAGAGATCGAAGAAAACGTATGTGTCTCCCGTTCACTTGGCCACCATATATTCACTGCTGGGCGATCGGGAACATGCGCTCTCCGCGTTGGAGCAGGCCTACCAGGAACATGATCAATATATGATTTATGTGAAAGTTGATATCAACTTCGATCCGCTTCGATCAGAACCGCGTTTTCAGGCCGTGCTGCGGGGCATGAACTTCCCGTAGTTGTAGCGCTTGCACATTTAGTCTGCGCTTCCCAGTCCGCCAGTGACACTGCACTTCTGGACCGAGCACATTAGTGGTAACTGTTGTAATCAGGCGTGGCTGTTGAAAAACCCCCTCTTTTGAAAAAACTGGCCCAGCCGAGGGATAGAAAATGTCCACCAAAAATCGAGAGCGTCGTTTATAGGGCATCCTAGCGCAAATGAAATTCCTGTGACCTTCGAGAGCGTGAGTTTTTCAACAGCCACAGGCGCTGACCCCAACCATCACAACTTCTTGATCCCCTCCGCCTGCGCGGCGGCGCGCCGCATTGCCGCAATCTCTTTTTGCAAGCGGTTGATCTCCTCTTCACTTTCGCGCAGGTAGGACTCATGCCGCTGCTGGAAGAGCGCCAGATTGCGACTGGCGGGCCGGGCGGCCGATGAGAGTGAGCTCAGGAATTCCACGCCGAAGCAGTAGCCGTCCCGGTTGCGGATCGTTCCCTTTACCCGGGAGTAGGGCGCCGGCAACTCAACCTCGACCGGGTCCCCGGGCTGCAGATTGATACCGGCATACAGGGCGAGGCCGCCCTTGCTGATTTCGGCG
>DATGYF010000613.1:0-3647 GCA_035298145.1 Terriglobales bacterium
TTGCAGTTGCGGTTGCTTCTGAAATTTCTCCTTCCGCCCACGGTCGGGCAGAGGAGCAAACCTAAGGTCCAAGTCAAAAGCGGCGGGCGAGGGCGCCCGCCCCACATGCTCCACGCATCCCCGGTTTGCCCGGCTGCTCCCGCTCATTTATACTTCTCATTCGCTTCAAAAGAGACCCAGTTCATCAGGAGCAGCGATTTTTCATGCCCAAGCGCACATTCCAGCCCAACCGTCGTCACCGCTCGAAGACGCACGGATTTCTTACGCGGATGAAGACCAAGGCCGGCCGCGCGGTAATTTCGCGGCGGCGCGCCAAGGGCCGCAAGCGGGTGTCAGTGAAACCCGGCTTCCGTGAGTAGTGTTTCCCCTTTTCCGGAGTTCGCGGAAGATTCGCAATCTGGGTTGAGGCGTGCTGTGAACGCTCTCGCGGCCAATGGCAGCGGCGACCGGCCGGGACCAGGCGGAAGCACTTTCCCGCGCAGCGTGCGCTTGCTCCGGCACGCGGATTTCGAGCGCGTGTACAAGCAGGGTCGCCGGCATTTTGCCGCCCACATGACCGTGTTCTACCTGCCGCGCCGCGAAAGTGAAGGTGGAGTGCGGGTCGGGTTCACGGTGGGCAAGGTGCTGGGCGGCGCGGTAGTGCGTAATCGCATGAAGCGGCGCCTGCGGGAAGCGGTTCGATTGCATGGCATGATTCCAGCCGCAATGGATGTCGTGATCAATCCCAAGAAGTCGCTCCTGACCGCAGAGTTTGAGGACGTGCAGCGCGAAATTCGGCGGGCGTTCGGCGTGATCGAAAAGTCAGCGGGAAAACCATGAACCTGAGCGGCAGAAGCTTCGTACTCTTTCTCTTACGCGGATACAAGTGGGCGCTCTCGCCGCTCCTGCCCCCGGCCTGCCGGTACGTGCCCAGCTGCTCCGAGTACGCCATGGAAGCGGTGGATCGCTATGGCGTGTGGCGCGGCGGCCTCAAGGCGCTGTGGCGTGTGCTGCGCTGTCATCCTTTTGTGCAGGGCGGTTACGATCCGGTGGTGAGACTGAACAAATACAACGTAACCCAGAGTGCGGCGCCGCCCGCCAGTCGCGCGGTCACTGAGTAGCGAATTTGCCTGACTTCAACAATCCTCAAAACGATCCCGGCATGGAGCGCCGGCTGCTGCTGGTGTTCGCGCTCACCTTCCTGGTCATTATTCTGTTTCAACCCTTGCTTAAGAAGTACATGCCGCAGACCTCCACGCCTGCGCCCGAAACGCCGGCGGCCCAATCGTCGTCACAGCCGGCTGCTCAGCCGGCGGCTCCAGTGTCCGCGGCGGCGCAGGTCCCGCTTCCCGCCAAGGGTGTCACCAAGCAGGCCGCGGCTGAAGCAGAAACGGTCATCGAAAACGATCTTTACCGCGTTACCTTCAGCAACCGCGGCGGCCTGGTCAAATCCTGGATACTCAAGACCTACTTCGACGAGCACGGCCAGCCGCTCGAGTTGGTCAACAAGGCGGCGGAGAAGTACGGATATCCGCTGTCGCTGTGGACTTACGACGAGGCCCAGCGCAATAAGTTGAACTCAGCGCTTTACGTCGCCTCCCAATCAGGGAACGTGAAGGCCCCCGCCGAACTCACCTTCGAATACGCCGATCAGGATGTCGCAGTTCGCAAGACCTTCAGCTTCGATCACACTTACGTGGTACGTGTCGAAGCCTCGGTGGATGCAAAGGGCAGCCAGGTCACGGCCTTCCCCATGTGGCCGGCCGGATTCGGCGATCAGTCGAGCCCGTCTTCGTATGCCGGCAGCCGCATCGAGCACCAGTACAACGACAAGACCGAGCGCCTCGACATTAAGAAGATCAGTGGCGGCGCGACCTTGCCGGGTCCGTTCAACTGGGCCGGGGTTGTGGACCAGTATTTCGCCGCGGTGTTTCTGCCCGAGGACGTCCCGAACGCAGCCATGGTCACGCTGCGGCATCAGGTGGACGTGCCCAAGAATGCGAAGAATCCCAATCCCCAGGAGACGATCAAGGAAGACGTTCTGGGAGTTGGCGTGGGCAATCTTCGCGGACCCAGCGTCGAACGCCTCTACGTAGGACCAAAATCACTCGGTGTTCTTGAGTCCGTCTCCGTGCCGACGCTGACCGGCGCGCCGCCGGACTTGCGTGCCCTGATCAACTTCGGTTTCTTTGGAGTGATCGCGCGTCCGTTGTTCCTGTGGCTCAAGTGGACTTACGGATGGGTCCAGAACTGGGGATGGGCCATCGTTATCCAAACCTTGATCATCAATCTCGCCCTGCTGCCCTTGCGCGTCTCCAGCATGAAATCGGCGCTCAAGATGCAGAAGGTGGCACCGCAGATCAAGGCCATCCAGGAAAAGTACAAGAAGTACAGCATGCGCGATCCGCGCAAGCAGGAGATGAACCAGGAGGTCTCCGCGCTGTACAAAGCGGAGGGTGTAAATCCGGTGGGCGGATGCCTGCCCATGGTCATCCAGATGCCGTTCCTGTTTGCTTATTACAGCATGCTGGGCGCGGCCCTGGACCTGCGGCAGGCGCACTGGCTCTGGATCCACGATCTCTCTTCGCCCGACCCGTGGCATCTGTTGCCCATTGGAATTATCATCACCATGCTGCTGACGCAACGCATGACGCCGCAGCCGGGCATGGACCCGTCGCAGCAAAAGATGATGACTTTCATGATGCCGCTGATGCTGGGCGTGATCAGCTGGAACCTGGCCGCCGGGTTGTGCCTGTACTGGTCCGAGGGCAACCTGATTGCAATCGCCCAGCAGGCGGTGATGAACCGTACCAGCCTGGGCCGCGAAATGCGTGAGATCGCGCTGAAGCGGGCGAGGAAGAAAGAGAAATAGCTGTCAGCCGTCAGCTCTCAGCTTGAAATCGTTTCGACCCGAGAGTTCCGGGCAAAAGTTGTGAATTTTTGAGATTTCGCAAAAAGCGGAAGGCTTGCAAGAAACAAGCTGAGAGCTGACGGCTGAAGGCTGAGAGCTTCCTTATGTCCATTCCCGACAAAATCGCCGCCGCCAATAAGATCAACGACCTGCTGAAAGGGATCGTTGCCAATGGCGGCTTGCGCCTCAAATACCGTATCACCGTTGATCCGCCGCTGGCCGAGCAGCGAGACTGGGAGCGTCCCGAGATTCTGGTGGAATTCGTGGGCCCGGACTCGCCGCTGCTCTTGGAGCGAGGCGGAGAATTATTACGTTCGATTGAATTCCTTGCCCTCGAAATGCTCCGACTACCGGGTAATGAGCACGAGAAGATCTGCTTCGACTGCATGAACCATCGCGGCATGCGGCTGGAGGAACTGCGCCTGGCCGCCGGCGTGGCGGCGGACAGAGTTCGCAAGACCAAAATGCCGTACGAGTTTGCGCCCATGTCATCGCGCGAGCGCCGCATCGTCCACCTCGCCCTGCGCGACCATAGCGACCTGCGCACCCAGAGCGAAGGCGAAGGCCTGCGCCGCTACGTGGTCGTGTATCCGGAGAATTACAAGCCGGCAGCGGGCAAGCCCCCCCGGAGAAGTGTTTCCTAGCTTCGGGACTGCTTGAGGCGGGAACGACACAATGCTAGGCTGCTCGGGCAATGCTATATCTGCCAATCAAGAAGACCTGGATTATCTCCCGCACTGCACGTCGGGTCTATCTT
>DATGYF010000614.1:0-3635 GCA_035298145.1 Terriglobales bacterium
CTTCTGGCCGGCCGCAATGCAGCCTTCGGCTTGTTTCTTTTCGTCTTTCTCATGGTCTTGCGCGAAGGCGTGGAAACCGTGCTTATCCTGGGAGCGGTGTCGCTGAACTCCACCGAACTGCTCAGCTTCCTGGGCACATTGTCGGGCGTGATTGTGGCCATCGTGTTTGGCGTGATGTTCGTCAAGGGCAGCGTGCGCGTCAATCTGCAGAAGTTCTTCCGCGTGACCACCGTCATTCTGTTCTTTGTGGCAGCACAGCTGATCATCTCCGGTCTGCATGAGCTCTCTGAAAACGGCGTGCTACCCTCTTCGCGCGAGGAGATGGCCCTGATCGGACCCATCGTACGCAACGATTTGTTCTTCTTTGTTACCATCGTCGCTCTGGCTGCTTTGATGGTGCTCTTCGAGGTCAAACGCCGCCAGCCTGCCGCCGTTCCCGATTCTCCGGCGGAGCGCCGCAAGGCACAGTGGACCGCCCGCCGCGAGCGCCTGTGGATGGTTTCGGTTTATGCCAGTTCGTTCCTGTTCATCGTGATGGTCACGGCCGAATTCATCTATGCCAAAAGCGTGAGTGCGCTCTCGCCGGCGACTGAAGTCGCTTTCCGTGACGGCCAGGTCAGCATTCCGCTGGCCCAGGTCTCGGACGGTGATCTGCACCGCTTTGCCGCCCAGGAAAACGGCGTTGAAGTACGCTTCTGGCTGTACCAGAAACCCGACGGTAAAGTGGCGACGGTCTTCGACGCCTGCCAGATTTGCGGCCCGGTCGGATTCTACAAAGGGCCGAATGGCGTGGTTTGCAAGAACTGCGCGGCGCCGATCAACGGACAATCCGTGGGCATGACCGGCGGCTGCAACCCGATTCCGCTGCGCGCCGAACAGACTGCCGATACGGTCATCATCCGGGAGAGTGACGTCGCGGCGGGCGCCCATATTTTCCAACTCTGACCATGTTCCTGCGCCTACTCTATGAGTCTTTCCGGCGGCAGAAGCGCCGCAAGCTGCTGGCCGGAGTTGCCATCATGCTGGGCGTGGGCGTGGCCACCGCCATGATCGCCGTGGCCACCGATATCGGCGACAAGATCAGCCGCGAACTGCGTACCTATGGAGCGAACCTGATCGTCACTCCCCAGGAAGATACTCTGGATGTCGAGATTGGCGGCGTCAACCTGAAGCCCCCTAGCGACGGCGCTTACCTGAACGAAGCCGACCTGCCCAAAATCAAAGGCATGTTCTGGCGCAACAACATCGTGGGCTTCGCTCCGATGTTGCCCGCCTCCATCACGCTTGGCGGGGCAAGGAATGTGACCCTGCTGGGAACGTATTTCGCCCGCTCCGTTGTATTTGGAAAGCAGGATTTTGTTACCGGGGTTCGCACTACGCATCCCTGGTGGAAGGTGCAGGGTGCCTGGCCGGAAGATAATTCCGAAGATATCCTGCTGGGCGATCACCTGGCGGCGAAGCTAAACCGAACGCCTGGACAGGACATAGAAATCGCGGGCCGCCCCCACCGCATTGCCGGCATTCTCTCCACCGGCGGGCAGGAAGATTATGAGATCGTAGCGCCGCTTGCGCTGGCGCAGGAAATCCTGGGCAAGCCGGGCGCGGTGCGGCGCATCTATGTCAGCGCCGTGACCAAACCTGAAGACGCTTTCGCCCGCCGCGATCCCAAGAGCATGTCACCGGAGATGTATGACCGCTGGTACTGCTCTCCCTACGCGCAGTCCATCGCATTCCAGCTGCAGGAAGCCATACCGCACTCGCACGCCGAGCAAATTCGCCAGGTGGCCCAGAATGAGGGCACGGTGCTTTCACGTATCCAGGGACTGATGCTCCTGATTACGCTGGCGGCGCTGCTGGCTTCCGCGCTGGCGGTTTCCGCCTCGATGGCGACTGCGGTGGTAGAGCGGCGCGGCGAGGTGGGCTTGATGAAAGCGCTGGGCGCCGGCAATCTGGCCGTGGCGGTGCTGTTTTTTGCGGAGGCTACGCTGCTGGCCTTGCTGGCCGGAGCCGCGGGTTTCGCCGGCGGCGCGCTGCTGGCCCGCCAGATCGGACACTCCATCTTCGCTTCACAGATCACCATCCAGCCGGTGCTCCTGCCCATCATCCTGGCTATCGCTGTGCTGGTGACTTTTGCCGGCAGCGCCGTTGCGATCCGCCGGGCGGTAAAGTTTGATCCTGTGTACGCTCTGCGAGGTGACGCTTGAGCTCGCTTGAGACCAGCCGCGTCGCCCGGCGCCGCGCCGCCGCGCCCCACACTTCGATGTTCCTGCGCATGCTGTGGCGCGCCGCGGTCCTGCGCCGTGGGCGGGCAGCCTCGGCTCTGCTGGCTATGGTCGTGGCGGCCGCCGTGGCCACGGCGATGCTCAACCTTTATGTGGATGTTCAGGCCAAGCTGCGACGCGAGTTTCGCAAGTACGGCGCCAATGTCGTCGTGGTCGCCAGGGACGGCCAGAGCCTCCCCGACGATACGCTGACCACCGTCCGCTCGGCTCTGGGCAGCGGAGGCATAGCGGTTCCCTTTGCCTACGCCGTTGCCCGCACTCCTGATGGACGTTCGGTGGTCGTTGCCGGAACGGACTTCCAGCAGGCACAAAAGCTGAATGGCAGCTGGTGGTCGGTAACCGCGTGGCCGAAGGCTTCCCACGATGCGCTCGTTGGCGCCCATGCCGCCGTTGTTCTGGGCGCAGCGGGAAAGCCCTTCGACCTCAGCTTTCAGGGCCGCAGCATTCGACTCAATCCGGTCGGGACTTTGCAGACTGGCGCCGCCGAAGATAGCCGTGTGTACGTGTCCCTCGCCGACTTTGCCGAGTGGACCCATGTGCCGTATTCCACGGTTGAGATCTCGGCTTCAGGTTCCGCGGACGATGTGAGTACCGCCATCCAGCGACTCGGACAATCCCTTCCCGGAGCCGACGTGCACCCTGTGCGTCAGGTTACGGAGGGCGAAGCCAATGTCCTGGGCAAGATGCGATCTACCCTTCTGGTAGCATCCATTCTCATCATTCTCACCGCCGCGGTATGCGTGCTCTCAACCTTGACGGGATGGGTCTCGGACCGCCGCCGCGATTTCGCCCTGATGAAGGCCCTTGGCGCCTCGGGAAGAATGCTGCAGGGGTTCTTCGCCGCCGAGGCTGCCGCCCTGGGCGCGATCGGCGCGATTCTTGGTTTTTCCATCGGAGTAGGAGTGGCGATCTGGATCGGTCAAGCCAACTTCCACGCCCCGGTTACTCCCCGCCTGAGTGTTTTGCCGCTTGTTCTTGCTGGTGGGATAGTCATTGCCCTGATCGCCGCGATCCTGCCAATATCTCTACTGCGGCGGGTCCAACCTGCTACCATCCTGAGGGGAGAGTGACATGATCAAACTCAGCCATGTCAGCCGCCTCTATCCGGCCCAGGCCGAGACTAGCGGCGGCGTCATCCGTGCCCTCGATGATGTCTCTCTCGAAGTGGCCCCCGGCGAATGGTTGGCTGTCATGGGCCCCTCCGGTTCCGGAAAGTCCACGCTGGTCAATCTCATCGGCTGCCTCGATAGGCCCACCTCGGGCGAGATCTGGCTCGACGGCGAAGACGTGGCCCGCATTTCCACCCAGGATTTGAACCGCGCCCGGGCGGAAAAAGTCGGCTTTATCTTCCAG